>JAJRVO010000389.1 GCA_024277275.1 Chloroflexota bacterium | reverse complement strand
GTTCTTTCAGAGTTTCCGGACCATCGCTCGGAGGGGATTGACAAATCCCCGTATCTTGTAGCAATGACCAAGCTATGCCACTAAATATGGCTTGGATTTGGCAATCCAAGCCGAGCGGTCCGGAAACCCCCAAAGAGCCATCAAAATTTATGGTTGAGCAGTAGGTGTAGATTCGCCTTCGGGCGGAAGGGAGTCGGTTGGAGGGGCCGCAGGTGTGGGCGTGGGCGGTTTGGGTGTGGGTGGCGGCTGGGTTTGTTGAAGCAACACAAAGGTGGTGGCTCTATTGGTAACGGTGATAGGCACAGTCAGTTGCCGGCCGTCGAAAAAGGTTTTGATCAGATAACTTCCAACGGGTACATCGCTAAAAGTAAATGTTTCAACGTATGTCTCATCAGGGCTAACCTCGTCGCCATCCGGGTAGGTAAAAGTTTCGCGCCAAAAGCGACCAGGCTCACTGGCCCGATGAAGCGTGACAAGTTGTTGGGGTACGTAGTAGTTTTGATAATCGACTACCCGCCCGGCAATAACACCGAAACCAAAATCTGGGCGCATCCACAAATCGGGGTTGCGCGTGTTGAAATAGGTGGCGGCCCCAAGCCGCACTTCAAGATGCAGGTGCGGCCCCAGAGCAACGCCCAGTTGGCCCACCTCGGCAATGGGGTCGCCGGTTTTTACCTGCTGCCCTTCTTGAACCAACACTTTAGAGACGTGACCGTATAGCGTATAAACCGGCAGGCCCTCCCAGTCACGGTCGTGCCGTATTACAACCGCTTGCCCGTAAAAATCGAGCCAGAGACCAAGCAGTTGGGCGTCATCCGGCCCGGCGTGAGTGACCGTGCCGTCTCCCACGGCTACAATTGTTGTCCCGTGCGGGTTTTGTATGTCGATGCCGTGATGCCAAAAGTATTGGCCTCGACCGCTGGTTCCGTAGGGATAGTAGTAACTGCCCCAGGTCAGGTAAGCGTCGGTAAAGGGACGGGTAAACCAGAAATGATCTTCCACCTCGGCGTAATCCGGGATATCGGTGGGAACCATCACGGTGCGGGGTACGGGGGTTGGGGTGGGCGTGGGGGTTCCAACCGGCGTTATGACCTCGGTCCCGGTCAAGATTGAGGTTTGGGTTAAGGCAAGCGTAACGGCAAGCGTAGGTTCATCAGTGGCTTCAATGATTTCTGTTTGGGTTACGGTCGGGGTGTCGGTAATAGCCGGAGGCAACGTGGGGGTAGGCGGTATGGGGGTGGGCGAAGGCGGTACCGGAGTGGGCGTAGGGGTAGCGGTTTTGGTGGGGGTAGCGGCGGACGTAGGGGTATGGGTTTCGGTGGGGGTGGGGGTTAAGGTATCAGTTGGCGAGGCCGTTGGGGTAACGGTGACCTTTTTGGTTGGCGTTTTAGTGGGCGTTGCGGTTGCCATAGCCGCAAATTGTCCGGTCTGGCCCAAGCCAATGCCTATAACCACAACTGCCGTAACCGCTAAACCCAGGGTAAAGCCGATGATGATCCTGATAAGTTGTCGATCAACGGTGGGGAATAACAAGAGTATCTCCGAGAAATTGAGGATTAGAAATTAGCGATTAGAAATTAGATAGCTGGACTCAACAATTTCTAATTTCCCACTTCTACTGTATCTTCTCAAAAACCTGGGGGTATTGGTCCACAAGATTTGCGCTGCCCACAAGAATCTTTGCTCATTGTTCATTGCTCATTGTTCATTTGCGGCTTGCCGCGTTATGGTATCCAATCTATATTCTCTTCTACCCACCCAAAACTATTAACCGCATCATGCTGAACTATGCCGTCTATAGAGCCGGCAATAACAAAATGGCGACGTTTGTTGCTGCCGTCCGGGTCCATACTCCATACGCCCCACTCGCCGTCACGGTTAGATACAAAGGCTATCTTTGAGCCGTCGGGCGACCAGGTAGGTAGCCCGTCGCTGGCGCTATCGGAGGTAAGGGCAATTAAATTGTCGCCGTCAATATCAACCCGATATATCTCCCAATTGCCGCCGCGTTCCGACATAAAGACAACGGTAGAGCCATCGGGCGAAACCTCTGGATTAGTGTCTTGGGGGTGATCGGTCACTTGGGTTGGGCCGCTTCCATCTATGTTGCTGAGAATGATGCCGCAAGCGCTACCCAAACAACTGCTGTATACAAATTGTTTTCCGTTGGGCGCCCATTTAGGCGATTTACCCTGAATAGGAAAGCCGTCGCGCCGCATAACCCGGCCTATACCGTCAATTACCCCATAAACGCCCGGCGCGTCGCCTCCGGTTCTGGAAAAATACATAAGGGCCTTATCAACAGGAGAAAATTGGGGACGGGCCGCCTCAAAGAACAGGTCAAAACCCCAGGCATTAACCGCCTCTTCTGTCAGAGGCCGGGCAAAGAGACCGCGCTTGTCGCGTTGCCAAGAGCGATAGGCAATTTCTGTACCATCGCTGGTAAGGGCCGGCTGGCTGGCGTTTTGTTGAACTAATTCCAGATTGCTTCCGTCTGCGGCATCGGCAATGTAAACATCATAAATCTCTCGCTCAAAATCATAAACCGGAAATACAATGCGGCCGGTTACTTTTTCCTCGCCCCGGGCCAGGGTTTGGTCCCGAGACGCATATTCAGGCAGAGGAACAGGGGTGGCGGTAGGGGCGGGAGAGGGCGTTGGCGAAGCGGTGAGCGTGGGCGTAGAAGCAACCGTGGCAGTGGACGCCGGTTCCGTGGCCTCTGAACTGGTCCCCCCCTCGACAAGTTGAGGTTTTGGAGTTGGCGTAACAATGGGCGAAACCGGGGTTGGCATTGGGATTGACGTAGGCGTTGACGTGTTGGCAACAGCAACGGCGCTGGGGCGTGTGGCGGTGGGAATACGGGTAATTTCCTCGCCGGGCGGGGTCCACATCTTCAAGTTATCATAACTAACCCAGGTAAACGGCTCTGAAAATGTGCCGGCAAAAAAGCCAAAGTTACCGTGGGTCAGCGTATTGTCAGTAGCAGCGGCTAACTGTTGACCATTAACGTAGACAACAATGTTGGGTCCAAAAGCGGATACCTTTAAGATATTACCGGCGCTTCCTTTGTTAATAAATTCCGACTCCGTCCAATCGACCAAAGTCACCCAGTCGCCATTAACAAATTTACTGAGCAAATAGAAACCGTCGCCGGATATGTCAAATCGATAAAAATTGTCGCGGTCTTGAAAGCGAAAGAGAAGGCCATAGCTGCTTTTTTCGTCCCCTTCTTCTTGTCTGGCCTCAACTTCAATTTCAAAATCGGCTACGTCTCTGTTGGCCAATCCCCAGGCAACCAGGTTGCTGGCTTGCACTTCAATTTGGTAACGATTGTTGCCGTATACTTTGCGGGTGTAGGCGTCAAAAGCATCGTCCCAGCCGCCAAAAGAGTCGCTAAAATCATCCTCGTATACCAAAGCCAACTCTGGTGGTAGTTGGACAGGGTGCGTATCTGCCGGTTGACCGGCGCCGTTAATGTCTGTGGCGCTTTCAGTGGGCACAGGGCCGCTGACCTCTACGGTATCATCTGGGCCGATACGGTTGATAACAAGAGATACCACAAAAACTGCCGCAATGCAGAGTAAAAGAATAACCCCTCCGGCAATCCAAACCGCACGAGGTTGTCCCCCTTTAGCGGGTTGAGCCTGCAATCCGGGCCGGGGCGACACGCCGGTAGGCGGCGCTGTAAGCGTTTCGCTTGACGCGGTTTCCGGGCTGGACTGAGCGGGCATACTTAAAAGCAATTCCGTTTCGCCCATCCTGATGCGGTCTTTAGCTTGCAGCGGGGTGGGAGCGGTTAGCGGAGCGTCATTAAGGTAGGTACCGTTAGCGCTTCCCAGGTCTTTGAGAATCCATTGTCCCGCTTCCAGCGCAATTTGAGCATGGTAGCGAGAAGTTTTGGGATCGAGAAGAACAACATCGTTATCTCGTTCCCGGCCTATTCTGGTTTTGAACTTTACTTTAAAAACCTCGCCCTCATTTTCACCCCGAACAACCTCTAGCTTGGGACCCAGAGCGGGTCCGGTTCGGGTTGAGGCATCATGGATTTCTTTACCCATAAAGTTTTCAGTCCTTACTTTGGCTGATAGACATCCATTAAGAAAATACGACCTTCTTATTATACCACTTTTACCCAAAAGGAAACACGCGCCTCGCCTTTGTGTTGTATGTTTTTATAGCGTCGCTCAACGTGAATGGTTCTTTTATGCTTATTGACCAGTTCCAGCGTATATTCAGTCAACGCGAGATTCTCGGCGTCTTCAGGGCTAAGGAGAATAAAGCCCCCCGCGTGTTCCTCATAATCAGAGCGAATGTTGCCGCTAGGGTTAATAAGAAAATGGGTTTGGCCGGGAATTGTGAGTTGGTAATCTACGCCTGCTATTAAGCGTCCATGTTGCAAAAGTGCGCCCCGCCCTTCTAAAACATCGCCGGGGTTTATAAAGGAAGCGGTCACTAGTTAACTCTCTGGCTCCGGCTGCTCTGATGTAGATAACGGCTGATGAGCAGCAGGGCGCTCACGGCCGGTAGAGGAAGGCCGAATATCCACGACATATGGTTCTAAATCCAGCAAGCGCCGGTAAATATAACTGCCCAAAACCCGTACCGAAGCAATAGTTGGCGCAGCCAGCAGCAAACCCAAAGCGCCCCCCACGCTGGCCCCGGCAATAATACCCACAATTATAACAGCCGGCGGTAAGTGCAGCCGGTTGCCAATAATACGCGGCACCAAATAGTTAGTATCAACTTGCCACATCAAAAAATAAAATCCTGCAACCAATAGCACAAAGGCCCAGACAGGAAGCGGAATATAAGTGGACCCCTGAAAGTAAGCAAACAGTACGCCAACGGTTCCCGAAATGCTGTAACCCCAATTAGGGATCAGTTCTAAAAGCCCTGCCACAATGCCCAATAAAAGGGCGCTTTTTATACCCAATATGGCTGTGGCAACGCCAATGATAACTCCCACAATTAATGCCAAAGTTAGCTGGCCAATAAAATAAGATTTCCAGACTCCATCAAGGGCCTGGCGAAGCTGGTTAAACTCTTCAGAATAGGCGGGCGGGACCCAGCTATCTACCCAATTGCTAAAGCGATTGGCGTCGACCAAAAAATAGAAACCCACAACAAAAATAAAGATTGCCCAGATAAATCCCCTAAACGTGCCAACCAGCAAATCGGCGGCTATAGAGGCCACGGGAGAAAATATCTGGTCCAGGCTGCCCACAACCTGATTAACTACCGCTCCTCCATCTATACTAAGACCACCTACAGACAATTTATAATCAAGCGGACCGCCTAATTGAGTCAGTTCTTCAACATCAAAATCAAGTTGCCGAATTTGTTGAACAATTAATGGTCCGCCTATTGAGGGGATTAGAGCCAAGATTGAAAGGAAAGCGGTATAAACAAGAACAGCCGCCATACCTCTTTTTAGGGGGGTGCGCCTGGTAAACCAGTTGACAACAGGGTTTAGCAGGTAAGCGATAATTACGGCCACAATCAAGGGGGCCAGCACTATGCTCAAGCGCCAAATTGCTATTCCTATAAGAAGCACACAAACAACAAAAACAAATCGTTTGGTTTCCGGAGTCCACTTAGGTGCAGACAGCAAATCTACCCTCCACAAAAAAGAGATACCGTTCATGGCATCTCTTCACCATCAGTACCAATTAAACTTGTTATCCTGGTTCCCAAACTGGCGTTTGAGAACCAGGTAAAAGTTCTCCTGAATAACGTTGGTAGCGAACAATAAATATTTTATTGAACAAAGCCTATTTGGTCAAAAGGCCAGTAGGAAAACCAGGCCCGTCCCACCACATCTTTTAAGGGCACAGGGCCAAAGTTTCGAGAGTCGTTTGAAAAGTTGCGGTTGTCTCCCAACACAAATATGTGAAGGGGAGGGACGGTTTTGGGACCAAAAAAGCCAGGCGTGACGTCGGTTAAATAGGGTTCGGTCAAGGGGCTGTTGTTTACAAAAACCTGACCATCATGTATTTGTACCACGTCTCCCGGCAGGCCAATAACGCGTTTTATGAGCAACTCGTTTCCCTGTGAAGTCAGCCGTACCACTACAACATCGCCTTGTTGAGGACCATCCAGGCTTAGATATTGACGAACATGCCTGTTGTAAGAAAGTTTCTCAATAATCAAGCGCTGGTCTGTATGGAGGTTTGGCTCCATACTTTGCCCATAAACTCGCGTGGCTTGAGCCAAAAACAGGTTGATGAGCAGGGCTATCAACACTGCGGGTACAATTGTTTCCAGAACCTCGCGAATCAGATAAAGGAATCTCTTAAAAAGAGATGGCTTGGGTTCTGGCTCAGGTTCCAGATAATAGTAGTCGCCTGTCTCAAATTGCTCAGGATACATAATTGTGACCAGTTGTCAGTTATCAGTGACCAGTTATCAGCGCCCCACAATGCGCGGCATCGTTCAAATTGGGGAGAAAACGGGGGATACTACCGCCACCCCCCGCGTTTTTTTAACGCCGGTTGCGGTTGCGGTCGCCACCGCCTCCACCACGCCGGTCTCTGTTGCGGTCACTGCCGCCACGGCGGTCTCTGCCACCTTGTCGCCTACCTCCGCCACTGGGCCGACGGTCATTTTGACGAGCCTCTTCCAGAGTCCAGCCGGCCAGCACGGCCTGTCGAGAAAGCCGGATTTTGCCGGACGGGTCAATATTGGTGACCATAACCATGATCTCGTCACCTAATTGTACCACATCTTCAACAGAAGGTACACGGTAATCGGCCAATTGTGAAATTGGAACCAGCCCATCCATGTCCGGTAAAATTTCCACAAAAGCCCCAAAGTCGGCAATGCGGACTACTTTGCCGGTGTATATTTTGCCTAATTCAGCATCTTCGGTAAGGCTCTTTATCCGCGTCAGGGCTTGGGCGCTGGCTTCTTGATCAGCAGCCGCAACAAATACGGTTCCGTCATCGTCAATGTCTATTTTAGCCCATGTTTCGTCCTGAATGGCTCTAATTACTTTACCGCCGGGGCCAATAATCTTGCCAATCTTGTCGGGGTCGATATGAATAGAGGTAATGCTGGGCGCATACGGCGAGTAATGGTCTCGCGGGGCAGGCAGGGTCTCGCTCATTTTGTCTAAAATGTGTAAGCGCCCTTCTAACGCCTGGGCCAGGGCTTGCTCCATAATGTCCCAGCGCAAGCCGCTAATCTTGATGTCCATTTGCAGGGCCGTAATACCTTCGTGCGTACCGGCCACTTTAAAGTCCATATCCCCCAGAGCGTCTTCTAAACCCTGAATGTCGGTGAGGACGGCAAATTGATCGCCCTCTTGCACCAGCCCCATAGCCACACCGGCTACAGGCCCTTTAATAGGCACGCCGGCATCCATAAGGCTTAACGTGCTGCCGCACACACTGGCCATAGAAGTCGAGCCGTTAGAACTGAGAGCTTCTGAAACCAGGCGCAAGGTGTAGGGAAACTCCTCTGCCGGGGGAAGTACGGCTATTAAAGCGCGTTCTGCCAATGCGCCATGTCCAATTGAACGGCGGTTAGGCGTTCCAACCCGGCCGGTTTCGCCAACAGAGAAGGGGGGGAAGTTATAGTGGTGGATGTATCGTTTAAAGTCTCTGGGGCCAAGCGTGTCCATTCTTTGTTCATCGCGCGGGGTGCCCATAGTGGTAATTGTTAAAACCTGGGTTTCGCCGCGGGTAAAGAGGCCGGAGCCGTGGGTGCGGGGCAAAGTGCCAACATCGCACCAAATGGGCCGCACTGTTTTTGTATCGCGGCCATCAGGTCGAACCCCTTCATTCAAGATGCGGGCGCGAACAACCTTTTTAAGCGTGTCGCTGTGGATACGGTTGATGCTCTTGGCGTCCACCGTTTCGTCGTCTTCAAAATAGGCAACAACTTCGTCTCGTACAGCGTTAATAGCCGCCTTAAATTCATCTTTGTTGCCGCCCTGGCTCACAACAGCCTTCAGTTTGTCTTCCAACTGAGGAATCACTTTTTGGACAGCCTCTTCTGAAACCTCGCTGGTGACAAACTCTCGCTTGGCTTTGCCAATTTGCTCCCGCATCTCCTTTTGCACCCGAATGACATCCTGAATAGCGTCGTGCGCCAGTCGCAGAGCTTCTATCATTTTATCTTCGGTTACTTCCAAAGCGCCGGCTTCTACCATCAAAATGGCATCTTCGGTACCGGCCACGCGCAAATCAAGGTCGCTGTTAACCATGTCAACAGTAGAGGGGTTGACCATAAATTCGCCGTTTTTCATTCCAATTCTAACGGCGCCAATTGGCCCATCCCAGGGGATATCAGAAATGGTCAGGGCGGCGCTGGCGCTGTTGATGGCCAATATATCCAGGTGCTTTTCCCCATCAGAAGACAGGGCGGTGATAATAATCTGAATATCGTTTCTGGAATTTTTATTGAAGAGGGGGCGCAAAGGACGGTCGGTTAAGCGACAAATCAGAATAGCGTCTTCGCTGGGGCGACCCTCGCGCCTAAAAAAGCTACCGGGTATGCGTCCGGCAGCGTATAGTTTTTCTTCAAATTCTACGCTGAGTGGAAAAAAGTCAAGATCACGCACGTTGCTAGAGGCAGTAGCGGTGGTCAAGAGCATACTGTCGCCGGACCGGACCACGATGGCTCCGCCGGCTTGACCGGCCAACTGGCCGGTTTCAAAAATAATCTCATCATTGCCAAGTTTGGCAACAAATCGGTGAAGTTGTGGTTTAGACATAATAAAATAACCTCCTGAGGTTGTAGGCTCTAGCGGAGGCCAGGAACTGGGAAAAACTACAAAACCTTTGACTTTGTAACTTTCTCCAATGCCTGCACTCCGAAGAGCTAAATATATAGATATTTTTTTTGGCTCTCGTTTGCAAATTCTGGTTTGGAAACGAGGCAAATAGATTTAACGTTATAAAACAAACGAGTAGAAGGGGTATAGAATCCCACCTCTACTCGTTTGTATAACTGCTATCATAAAATGCTTATTTTCTAAGTCCAAGTTGTTCAATTACACTTTGGTAACGAGTTGGATCTTTACGTTTGAGATACTCTTGATGATGCCGGCGCTGGCCTACTAATTTCAACAACCCACGTCGAGAGCTGTTATCATGTTTATGCGCTTTTAGATGCTCTTGAAGCTGGTTAATACGCGCCGTAAGCAATGCAATCTGAACTTCTGACGAGCCGGTATCTCCTTCCTTAGCCTGAAAATTCCCAATAATTTCCTCTTTTTCTACCTTCGTGAGCGCCACTAAATTTCTCCTTTTCGCCGGGCGATGGGCCGACGCAGCACGCATCAGGCCCAAGCCCCAATTTACTTATTAAAAAACTTTACTTTAGCCCTTAGATCCAGGCGTTTATATGGAACGGTTAGTAATAAACCGGGTTTCTACAACCGAGAGATTATATCACGGTTTAAGGTCAAGGGCAAATAAATTGATTATGGCGGCTTAAGGACGCCAGAGAGGGAATATCCAATCTTCCGTTCTTCCATCCTTCCAACAAGTAAAAGCTAATTGTGGTCACTGTCAACCTGTGTTAAAATGGGCCGGCTTCTCAAAAATCTCATTACAAGTACGGTCATGAAAGAGGTCTATAATGTCAGACGATGTTTTCATCAGCTACCGGCGTAAAGATAAAGAGTTTGTGACCCAGTTGCACCAGGAGTTAATCCACAGAGGTATCTCTGCCTGGTTTGACGCAGAAAGCATTGAAACAGCCGACCACTGGCGCACCTCAATTGCCGAAGGGATTCGCGGCTGTACGGTTTTTGTACTGGTCCTATCGCCAGACGCCATTGAATCGGTTAATATCCGCAAGGAAGTTGACCTGGCTGAAAAGCACAACAAGAAAATCATCCCGCTTATGTGGCGACAAACTGAAATTCCGGTTGCCTTTGAATATGCCCTGGCCGGTATCCAATGGGTTGATTTTAACGAAACCGTTTCAGATGAAAACTTTAATGAGTTGGCTGACATAGTAAATCGCCTGATAGGCGGCTCATCAATGGCGGAAGCTACAACTGGAAAGCAAGCCATAAAAGAATCAACCATTCCCGCCATTGAAAAAGAACCGGCCCCCACAACCGATGGCGGGCGGAAATTGGGCGGCCGCCGGAAATTGGGCGGGCTAAAAAAGAAGCAAACCGTAAGCCCCATTGCTATTGGCGGCTCAGTTATTTCAAGCGTGGTCACTACTTTTGGCTTGGGCATAGAGGACCAGGATTTTGTCAACGGAGAGTTAAAGTGGCTTTTTAGCGCCGCCGACAACTTTCTAAAAGTTCGTCAGGGCGACACAGATCGCAATCAGCCCGTTGCCGCGTCAATCCCAGACGATGCGGAACGGGGTCCACAAGCTAACAATCAACTGCTTGCTACCGTCGATGATTTTGATATGCAAATCTGGGAGGGACAAATTGAGTCAGGTTTTAAGCGGATTAACACTCACCTGAGAAATCTGAATATCCTGCTGGATCAAGAAGCTTTTAAGGGAGAGGCCGGTAAAGCCGATGTCTATTTGCAAAACCAGATTAAAAGCGGGCGGATAGAGATTGTCAAAGTTTTACAAGAGATGGCCCAGTTGATAAATCAGGCTTACGGCATTCTTATCACCAGCCCTGATCAGTTGATCGAGCTTTTAGCATAACAAATTGCCAAATTAAATTAAGAACACTACACTTACGCCTTCCACTGGTCGGTAGTAAATTTTAGATAATTGGTACACTATTAATGACCTCATTCAGCGGAAATTTCGCCCCGTTTGCCAAACAAATGCAAGCCGAGGGTCTGCCCGACATCGTTATCCAGACCTTTAAATACTACTACACCCAACTGGCAGAGGGTCAAACCGGTCTCATTTCTGAGGCCGATATTAAACCCGTGCAAAGCCTCCCCAACTCAGAATCATTTCCAGAACGATTAGAAGGTGTGGGTCGGGCTACTTTACCTAAAACCGTCTTTTTAAAGCTTAATGGGGGGTTAGGCTCAAATATGGGACTGGATCGGGCCGAATCATTGCTGCCCGTCAAACACGGCCTTTCCTTTCTGGACATTATTGCCCGGCACACCCTCCAGGCTAACTTGTGCCTGGTTCTTATGAACAGCTTTAGCACTCAGGCCGATACGTTAGCCGCTCTAAAACAGTACCCCCAACTATGGAGCGACATCCCCCTTGATTTTTTGCAGCACAAAGTACCTAAAGTGACCCAAACCAGTTTGAGCCTTGCCGCCTGGCCCCAAAATCCAGAACTGGAATGGTGCCCCCCCGGTCATGGCGATATCTTCACTGCCCTGGTGACCAGCGGTATGCTGGACACCCTATTGCGGGCAAAGTATGAATATGCCTTTATCTCAAACGCCGATAACTTGGGGGCCGTGGTCGATACCGCTATCCTGGGCTATTTTGTCGAAAATAGAATCCCTCTTATGATGGAAGTAGCCGACCGCACTGAGGCAGACACCAAAGGGGGACATTTGGCCCAACTCCCCGGCGGGCAACTGGTTTTACGCGAATTAGCCCAATGCCCCCCCGATGACCAAAATGCTTTTCAGGATATTACCCGGCACAAATACTTTAATACCAACAACCTGTGGCTACATCTTCCCACCCTGAAAACCCTTTTAGACGCCAAAAACTACGTGCTGGGCCTGCCTATGATTCGCAACACAAAAACAGTTGATCCCCGTGACAGCGCCTCAACGCCGGTTTACCAATTGGAAACGGCTATGGGGGCCGCTATTGCCGTCTTTGAGGGGTCTCAAGCTGTCCGCGTACCGCGCACCCGCTTTGTGCCTATCAAAAACAGCCAGGATTTACTGGCCCTTCGCTCAGATGCCTACATCCTGAGCGACAACTTCCAAGCTATTCTCAATCCTGTCCGCCAGCTAAAAAAGCTAATAGTCAACCTGGACTCCGCCTACTACAAACTTATTGACGACATGGACGCTCGTTTTCCCTACGGCGCTCCTTCCCTGATCAATTGTGAACAGTTAAGCGTCAAAGGGGATGTAAAATTTGGACAAAATATCACGGTAAAAGGAAAGGTAACGATTGTCAATGAAGCAAAACAACAGCGTCAGATAGCCGATAATACCGTGATTGAGAACGAGCTAATTGTTGTGTAGAGATTCACGCGCCCCCAACAAAGACGTTGGCAAAGAAAACTCTTCTCTCCGGGCCGGCCCCCGGAATACCGAAGATTTTGAATAGTTATCAATTAGCGGTGGGCCGGCGCCGCCCAATATTTATGATACAAGGAGATCAAAGATGATCGTTGGCGTACCAAAAGAAATTAAAGACAATGAATACCGGGTGTCGATGACCCCGGATGGGGTACATCAGTTAGTTGAAGCCGGACATACCGTGCTGGTAGAGACGGGCGCCGGAGAAGGTAGCTACTTTTCAGATGAGGACTTTGCCGAAACCGGGGCCAAGATAGCTTCTGTCGATGAGGTTTGGACTCAGGCCAATATGGTGATAAAAGTAAAAGAACCCCTACCGGCAGAGTACGCATACCTGCGCCCCGATCTGGTGTTATTTACCTACCTGCACCTGGCCGCCGATGAAAAGCTAACCAAAGACATGGCCGGCAGCGGCGTAACCGGTATTGCCTACGAAACGGTAGAATTACCTAACGGGACGCTCCCCCTGTTGACCCCTATGAGCGAAGTCGCCGGACGAATGTCGATTCAGATAGGGGCGCAATATATGGAACGACACGAAGGGGGTCGAGGAAAATTATTAGGCGGTATTCCCGGTGTGCGACCGGCCAACGTAGTTGTCATCGGCGGCGGCGTTGTGGGAACCCACGCGGCCCAAATGGCTCTGGGGCTGGGAGCGCAAGTGACCCTGATGGACATCAACTTAGACCGCTTGCGCTTCTTGAGCGAAGTCTTGCACGGCAACTTTACCACCTGGGCCTCAAGTCCGCTCAGCATTGCCCGGGCCGTGCGTCGCGCCGACCTGGTTATTGGAGCAGTTTTGGTAAAAGGGGCCAAAGCGCCCAAACTGGTTACCCGCGATATGGTCTCGCAAATGAAGCCGGGCAGCGTTGTTGTTGACGTGGCCGTTGATCAAGGCGGATGCATAGAAACATCGCATCCCACCACCCATTCTGATCCAATCTTTTTTGTCGATGGGGTTTTGCACTACTGCGTGGCTAATATGCCCGGCGCAGTGCCTCGCACCAGCACTTATGGTTTATCCAATGCCACGCTTCCCTACGTTTCTAAGTTAGCCAACCTGGGCCTTAAAGAAGCTGTTAGCAAGGACAAATCCCTGGCTCTGGGAGTCAACACTTACCAGGGTAAAATCACCTATCAGGCTGTAGCAGAAGCCTTTGATATGGAATATCATCAATTATCAATTATCAATGAACAATGAACAAAAAATGATCCTTTTCTCATTATTGCTCATTGTTAATTGCTCATTGTTAATTACTCATTGCTAATTGTTCATTGCTCATTGCTCATTGCT
>JAJRVO010000388.1 GCA_024277275.1 Chloroflexota bacterium | reverse complement strand
TTGAATGGCAAAAGGAACCGCAGGCCGTGTGGCCCAAATTATGGGCGCGGTAGTGGATGTGGAGTTTCCGACGGGGCAATTACCCGAGATTTATGATGCTGTGGAAATTGCCCGCGAGGGATAAGATTCGTTAGTGCTGGAAGTGCAGCAGCATCTGGGCAATGATATGGTTAGAACCGTTGCGATGGATGCTACCGATGGCTTGCGCCGGGGTACAATTGCAATCAGCGCCGGCTCGCCGATCAGTGTCCCTGTTGGTCCTTCCAGCCTGGGACGTATTTTTAATGTTTTGGGACGCCCGGTAGATAATTTAGGCCCGGTTGAAAGCGACACCTATTATCCTATTCACCGTCCCGCGCCTGAATTCAAAGATCAGGTCACCAAAGCTGAAATCTTTGAGACCGGGGTGAAGGTTATCGACCTGGTGGCTCCCTTTACCAAAGGCGGCAAGACAGGCATCTTTGGCGGGGCTGGTGTGGGTAAAACCGTTGTTATTTTGGAACTCATTGCTTCGTTGGCGCGTGAACACGGAGGATATTCCGTGTTTGCCGGCGTTGGCGAGCGCACTCGGGAAGGCACCCAGCTTTACAAAGAGATGCAAGAGGCCGGGGTGCTGGATAAGCTATGCATGGTCTTTGGCCAGATGAATGAACCCTCGGGAGTTCGGTTACGGGTAGCGTTGAGCGGCCTGACTATGGCCGAGTATTTCCGGGATGAAGGTCGGGACGTGCTGCTCTTTATTGATAACATCTTCCGTTTTGTGATGAGCGGTTCTGAAGTGTCGGCCTTGTTAGGGCGAATGCCCAGCGCGGTTGGTTACCAGCCAACCTTAGCCACCGAGATGGGTGAATTGCAAGAGCGCATTACCTCAACCCGACGCGGCTCCATTACCAGCATGCAGGCCGTTTACGTGCCCGCCGACGATTACACCGACCCGGCTCCGGTAACTACTTTTGCTCATCTTGATGCAACCATTTCTCTGGAGCGTTCTATTGCGGCTTTGGGTATTTACCCGGCAGTGGACCCGCTGGCCTCTAACAGCCGTATTCTTGACCCGCTTATTGTGGGCAAGGATCATTATGAGGTGGCGCGTGGCGTGCAGAGTGTGTTGCAGCGATATAAGGATTTACAAGATATTATCGCTATTTTGGGTATTGATGAGCTATCGGAAGATGATAAGCTGGTGGTGTCTCGCGCCCGAAAAATTCAGCGTTTCTTCTCACAGCCCTTTAGCGTTGCCGAGCAATTTACCGGCAGGCCCGGTCGTTATGTGCCTATTGGTGAAACTGTGGTTGGGTTTAAGAAGATATTGGATGGCGAGATGGATGATGTGTCAGAACCTCACTTCTATATGGCCGGTAATATTGATGAGGTGCTTGAGCGCCACAAGAATGCGTAAAAGCAATTACCCAAGACAAGGGATTGATTGATGGCTACACTTCGCCTGGAAATTATTACCGCAGAACGAAAAATGTTTGATGAGCAGATAAATATGGTCGTTGCGCCGGGGTCTGAGGGCGTTATGGGTATTTTGCCTCACCATACCCCCCTGTTGACGGCTTTAACATATGGCGAACTTCAGATAAAAAAAGAGGGTGAGGACGACCAATTTGTGGCGATTGGGGGCGGTTTTATGGAAGTGCAACCCGACCACGTGGTTGTCTTGGCTGACGCCGCTGAATATGCAGAAGAAATTGATGTTGCTCGGGCTGAAGAAGCCCGCCGGCGAGCGGAAGAGAGTTTAGCCAAAGCCAGGGAAGAGGGCATAGATTTTGCTCGGGCTGAAGCTGCCTTGCGCCGGTCGGCAATTCGTATCAAAGTGGCAGAACGGCGACGGCGACGCGAAAGGGCGGATCAACGTTCTCGACCAAGTTCTTCTTGAGGCGCTTTCTGAATCTTAGAAATACCTGATTCCCGGAAATGGGTAATTCAGCAGAACAATTTAAGTTGAGGCCAGGAGTTTAATTATAATGGCTCCTGGCCTTTTTGTATGGTGCATTTGCTCAATTACCAATTTAACTTACAATTCAGGCATCCTGCCATATCGGTAATCAGTGAAAACGCCGGGGGGCGCGTCCTGTGTTTAACACAGGCGGTAGTATCCCCCGTTTTCTCCCCCATTTTAACGATGCCGCGCATCGGGCCGCTGATAACTGATAACTGGTCACTGTACGGAGTAGTTATGTTTGCAAAAAAGGTCGGCATTGATTTAGGCACATTTAGTATTTTAATTTACATCAAGGGGCGAGGCATTGTTTTGCAAGAGCCTTCTGTGGTGGCTATTTCACAAAAAGATGATCGCATTGTAGCCATTGGCGAGGAAGCGCTGGCGATGATGGGACGTGTCCCTGAAGCCATTGAGATAATCCGCCCTTTACGAGATGGTGTAATTGCCGATTACTACGTTACCGAGAAAATGCTTGATTTTTACATTGAGCGTTTGGTGGGACGCTTTCGCTTATTTCCTCCTGAGGTGATGATTAGCACGCCTGTTGGTATCACCAGTGTTGAACGTCGGGCAGTAGAAGATGCTGCCAGAAAGGCGGCTCGCAAGCAAGCGTATACTATACCTGAACCGTTGGCCGCGGCCATTGGGGCCGGCATGCCCATCGATACGCCTACGGGTAATATGGTTCTTGATGTTGGAGGTGGTACCAGTGAATCGGCTGTTATTGCCATGAATGGTATTGTAACCAGCGACTCGGTACGGATAGCCGGTATGAAACTGGATGAGGCCATTATCAACTATATCCGGCGTAAACACAACCTGGTTATCGGCGAGAAAACTGCCGAGGAAATCAAGATTAATATTGGCAGCGCCACCCCCTTGGAAGAGCCGTTAGAAATGGAAGTAAAAGGGCGCGATCAGGTAGCCGGGTTGCCCCGACCCATTCGGGTAACATCTGACGAAGTTACTGAAGCAATGAGCGAACCTCTAAGCGCGATTAGCGGCGTGGTAAAGAGTGTGTTGGAGAAAACCCCGCCAGAACTGGCTTCTGATATTATTGATCGAGGTGTGATTATTACCGGCGGCACCGCTCAGTTACGAAACCTTGACGTAATGCTTACCCGGCAAATTGGCGTGCCTTGCTATATTGCCGACAATCCTGAAGCTTGCGTTGCCCTGGGAGCCGGCTGGGGTTTGGAAATACGCGAAGCCCTGGAGCGGGCGGCTATGCCAACGTTCTTTTGAGCGTAAAATATGGTTGCTATATACCGAAGCCGCTTGACTTCAAGATACTGATGCAACTAAAAAGACCGTGTTTGAACAAGCACGGTCTTTTGATTCAGTATCAGAAATTCTAAATTGTGTTTTAAGCCAGGTAATAAGTCATTGTTTGCAAGTGCATAACCGGGTCAATGTACTCTACCCGTATCCGCTCCGGGACATTGAGCGTAATGGGTGCGTAATTTAGAATGGCTCTAATACCAGCCTCAATTAACTCATTGGCTACATTTTGGGCTGCTAAAGCAGGTACGGCAATTATAGCCATTTTTATTTTATATTTTGAAATTACTTCAGCTAAGTTTTTAGCATCCTGTATTACTGTACCGTCAACGTTTTGTCCTACTTTATCCGGATCGGCATCAAAAATAGCCTCAATACAGAAACCCTTGCTGGAAAAGTCGCCATAATGAGCAATAGCTTGGCCTAAATCTCCAAAACCCACCAGGGCTACCGACCAATTCCGGTCAACATGCAAAATTTTAGAAATTTGCTGACGAAGGTAACTGACTTCGTATCCTGTGCCTTGCTTGCCAAATTCGCCAAAATGGGAAAGGTCCTTGCGAATTTGAGCAGAACCAATACCCAAAATCCGTCCAAGTTCTTGAGATGAGGTAAATTCTTGATCTGTCTCTAATAGATGTGTGAGCGCTCGTAAATAAATTGGTAGTCGTCCGATAACAATATCGGGAACCTCGGCTCTTTCCATAACTTGGCCCTCCTCAAGGCATAGTTTGTCCCTTTTTAAGAAAGTTAAGTAACAAATTTTATACGTGAAATATATAACTATCTTACCACAAATCAACTTAATGAGCAATAATAAGTGGAAGATATATAAACTTGTTAACCTAAATGAACAAGCTCAAGTTGACAATCTTTCTTGGCCCGCTTAAAATTTGAATCTTGTTTAAGGTTGCCGTTTGCGTTGCTCGGTTTGGATTAGTCAACCAGTATCAATTGGATCTGGCTCGGAGAAGATAGGGGGCGTGAGGGAAATCCCCCTGAATCTCCCCAGGTTTGTCCTGATTTCCTAAAATCCAGGACGCATCCGTATCAACTTAAAATATTGAGAAGATACTATTATTTGGGTTAAATTTAGAGAGGGAGATGCTGATGAACCGTATTTTATTAATGGCGTTGGGTTTAGTTTTTAGTCTATGGTTGGGCGCTTGTGGCAGATCTGTGCCGCCTCCAGATGTTGAAGAGATGGTTGCTACCTCTGTAGCTGCAACCGTAGTTGCTTTGCCGCCCCAACCCACTGCGGAGATATTGGAAGCTACGCCTTACCCTACCTATACGCCTTATCCCACCTATACCCCTTTTCCTACAGTTGAGAAGGTTGTTTATGTTATCGAAGAGGAATCAACGGTTGAACCAACTGAGGAGCCGCCAACTCCACCGCCGCCTCCTCCCTCACCCACACCCATCTCTGTACCAGAACAATCCGTTGATGTTGCTGTCCGTAGCAATGATGAGGCGGTTGTAGTTTTTGTTCCGGCTGGAGAATTCCTTATGGGGGCCAGTGATGCCGACTTGGCCAGAGTAGGGGCCGGCGGTCCACCCAAGCTTGCCGGAGGCGATGAGCAACCTCAGCATCCTGTTAGCCTGGATGCTTTTTGGATTGACCAGACCGAAGTGACAAATGCCCAATATAGTAACTTTGTTAACCTAACCGGCTATAAAACCACCGCTGAGTTAGAGGGCTATGGCGCCAGCAGCGGCGAACAAATTGAAGGGGCTACCTTTTATCACCCTCAAGGCCCAACAACCGGCATTGATGATAAACAAAATCACCCGGTAGTGCAGATAAGTTGGCAGGATGCCAAAACATACTGTGAGTGGGTTGGGGCGCGGTTGCCTACCGAGGCCGAATGGGAGAAGGCTGCCAAAGGCGTAGCTGATAACCGTATCTTCCCCTGGGGTAACGCCTTTCAATTACCAGAGTTTGACTTGTCAACAGCAGCCAATTTTTGTAGCGCCAGTTGCCCGCACGAGGGCAAAGACCCTAATGTGGACGATGGTTTTGCTCGTACTGCCCCCGTGGGGAGCTTTCCGGCAGGGGCCGGTCCTTATGGCACGTTAGATATGGCCGGCAATGTTTGGGAGTGGGTTGATAGCTCTTATTTAGGTTATCCCGGCAACACCTATGAGCAGGCTCAGGACTTTAACGAACACTTTAAGATTGTGCGCGGCGGCTCTTGGGATAATGTTGCTCAACACCTTCGCGTTACTTTTCGCCAAAACAACGAGCCGCATCTTCGTAGCGATGGCACCGGGTTTCGCTGCGCCATTTCTGCCACCGATTTTCAACCTGCGTCTGAGGCTCCTGTTGAAGTTCCTACCACCGAGCCAACTGTTGAGCCAACAACTGAAGCAGCCGCAGAACCAACGTCCGAGCCGGCCGTTGAGCCGGCAACTGAACCTACGGCAGAACCAACAACCGAACCGGCTGCTGAACCGGCCTCTGAGAGCGAAACCGAGGCGCAACCTGAATCCGGGTCAGGGCAAGATGTTGAACCGACAACTGAATCTGAGCCAACGGCAGAACCAACAACTGAACCCGCTGCTGGTGGATAGAAATTAATAAAATACCCTATCAATTTACTTTGGAGAAGAGATACTTGAGAAAAATTTCAATTTTGTTTGCCCTTTTGGGCGCTGTTTTAATATCTGGATGTACGTTGGCTTCACCCTTTGATAAATTGCTTTCAAATACCGGGGAGCCTGAAGAAATGGCCGAAGCGCCTAAAACGCTTAAGCCCACGTTTACCGCTACCCCGGCCCTTACATCAACGCCAACTGAAACCCCAACGCCCACCGTAACCCCAA
This sequence comes from Chloroflexota bacterium, assembly GCA_024277275.1. GTDB lineage: Bacteria > Chloroflexota > Anaerolineae > 4572-78 > J111 > JAJRVO01. The sequence goes on along the minus strand of JAJRVO010000388.1, from coordinate 580 downwards.
TTCCAACCGATACCCCAACCCCCGTTGCTCCAACCGACACGCCAACCCCACCCCCAACCGATACCTCAACCCCCGCTCCAACCGACACGCCAACCGCAACGCCGCCGCCTACATCACCGCCACCGCCTACCAATACGCCCGGCCCTACCGATACTCCTGCCCCTTCTTGGGATTATCAGTTAGCCGAACTATATAGTCAACCTACTCAGGCAAACATCTTATCAATTATGGTTGCTATTCAAACTCATGAGGGGGGATTTGTTGCCGGTTTGAGAGTTGTGGGTCGAGACCCAAATGGTCAGGTGACCAAATCTGAGGTTTCTGCGGGTGAGGTTATTGGCTACACGCCTCCCAGTGATGTGATAAAAAGTGGAAATGTTAAGTTTGAGCCGGTCAGCAATTACGTAACTGGCACATGGTTGTTTCACCTGGAAACAGCCGATGGAACCCAGGTGTCTGATACCCATCCCTTACCCATGGATGCTGAAAATAGGTCTTGGTATTTTATACGTTTTCAACCCACGTAGAAAGACCTGAATTAGGTGGGTGTGTTCATAACTCTAAGGTTTTGGCAAATCGG
>JAJRVO010000387.1 GCA_024277275.1 Chloroflexota bacterium | reverse complement strand
TAACATTTTTATGGGACACAGATGAACACAGATTTCACAGATTTTTGTTTAATTTTTTACCATAATCTGTGTTTATCTGCGAAAATCTGTGTCCTATTCTCTGGCTTTCAGAATGTTACTTTGTGACCGTGCTGAGTATACCAAATTTGATGGTACCAGTTTGGGTTCCCGTAAAGAGTCGAATATCAGCGCCGTTGAATCGCTCCAGATTTTGGGCGCTTCGCCCGAGGCCTTGAAAACATTGCCGATTAAAGTCGAAAGTCCCGGTTTCAGCTTTGGCAATCTATTTAGCCTTTTGCTCACTTTGGCCCCGCTTCTCTTTGTCGGCTTCATCTTCTTTCGGTTTTTGCGGCAAATGCAAAGCGGCAGCGATATCCTGGGACGCATTGGGCGCAGCGCTCCGCGCGTTTTATCAGGCGCTGCCGCCAAAGATGACAAGGTAAAAATGCCGGTGGTGACATTTGAGGATGTGGCCGGGGCAGAACAGGCCAAAATGGAACTTCTGGAAGTGGTCGAATTTTTGAAAGAATCTGAAAAATTCGTCAATTTGGGCGCGCGCATTCCCAAGGGCGTGCTGATGGCCGGCGTGTCCGGTACCGGCAAAACGCTGATGGCTAAGGCCGTGGCTGGGGAAGCCGGGGCGCCCTTCTTTAGTATCTCCGGCTCGGAGTTTGTCGAAATGTTTGTGGGTGTCGGGGCCTCTCGGGTGCGCGACCTGTTCAAGCGGGCCAGAGAGCAGTCGCCGGCCGTTATCTTCGTCGACGAGATTGACGCTGTGGGTCGCCGGCGTGGTATCGGCCTGGGCGGGGGTAATGATGAGCGCGAGCAGACGCTCAATCAGATCCTGGTTGAAATGGATGGGTTCGGCACCGATACAAACGTCATTGTCATCGCGGCCACCAACCGGCCCGATGTGCTCGACCCCGCCCTGCTGCGGCCCGGTCGCTTCGACCGTAAGGTCATTCTGGACCGGCCGGACGTTACTGCCCGCGAAGCAATCCTGCGGGTTCATAGCCGGGGCAAGCCGCTGGACCCCACGGTGAGCCTCACCGACCTGGCCAAACTGACCCCCGGTTTTGTGGGGGCCGACCTGGAAAACCTGGTCAACGAGGCGGCTATTTTGGCCGCCCGGCGCGACCTGAGCTTAATCGGCCCGCCGGAATTTCAAGATGCAATGGAGCGGATTGTGGCCGGGCCGGAACGTAAGGGCCAAATCATCAGCGCCCACGAACGAGAGATGGTAGCCTACCACGAGTCTGGTCATGCGGTGGTGATGCACAACATGGAGAACGGCGACCCGATTCACAAAGTCAGTATCATCTCCCGCGGGATGGCCCTGGGTTACACCATGCCTTTGCCCGCAAGTGAAAAATACTTGCGGAGCAAGGAGGCGTTTGAAGACGAGATCGCCGGCCTGCTGGGCGGACGGGCCGCGGAAGAGATTATCTTTAAGCAGCTAACGACCGGCGCGGCTAACGACCTGGAGCGAGCGACCGAGCTGGCCCGGTCAATGATTACCCGCTACGGCTTCAGCGAGACGTTGGGGCTGCGTACTTTTGGTCAAGTACAAGGAAATCCCTATCTGGGCAATCTGGGCGAGACCCCCAACTACAGCGAGGCGATGTCGCAGTGCATCGACCAGGAAATCAGTCAAATTCTGAGTACGGCTTACCAACGCGCCAAAAACATCATTATCCACCAGAAAGACAAGTTAGAGAAGCTGGCCAAGGCACTCTTGGATATTGAAACCGTTGAACGGCCTCAGTTTGAGGGCCTGATGGCCTGAAGGAATCAGTCTAAACCTTATTTATTTGTCAAGGTGCTTTCATTATAAAAATGAACCGTGCCTAAAGTAGCTGACGGGTGCGCCAAACTAATTGTGCAGAGTGGTCAGTAGGCAAAACAGTCTGCTGCAAAATCAGCCTTTCACCACCCATCATTAATCCTACGTAACGTGAATTCGTGTTATTATGTCTACAATGTTGTCATGCTCGAACCACAAAATCAAAGTATTTATCGCCGATGACTCGCTCATCGTGCGGGAACATTTGGTTACAATGCTCAATGAGTTGGCCGAAGTCGAAATTGTGGGCCAGGCCGAGACTGTGGCCGAAGCCATCAGTGGTATTCTGGAACTTCAGCCGGATGTCGTAATTTTAGACATCCGGATGCCGGGCGGGAGCGGGATAGATGTCCTGCAAACTATCAAACAGGACCGGCCAGCGCCGGTGGTCATTATCCTGACCAACTATCCCTATCCGGCATACCGGCAGAAATGCTTGCAGGCTGGAGCCGACTTCTTTCTGGATAAATCAACCGAATTTGACCAAATCCCAGAACTGTTCGAGCGGTGTAAGCAGAGCTCGGAGGCTGACCAGGCTCAGCCGGGCTAACCAGAACCACCCCGCCGCCTCGCCACAACACCCCAATCCTTACGCCGAAGCGCCCTCTCTCCATAGCTGGCACCGTCGTTTTAGTTAGGCTGAGTACCCAAAATGGGCTGCCGGCATTTTTATGACTGGCTTCATCCGCCAGTTTCTTAAAGAGACCCAAAAATTATGAAAGTTAAACTGTATGTCGGGAACCTGTCGTACACCACCACCGAGGATGATTTGAAAACCTTGTTTGCTAAAGCGGGCCAGGTCGCGTCGGTGGCGTTGATTAAAGACCGGGGCACCGGTGATTCCAAAGGTTTCGCCTTTGTGGAAATGTATACCCAACGCGAGGCGCAAACGGCCATCAGTATGTTGAACAGCTTCAACCTGAACGACCGCGAGCTGAAGGTGAATGTGGCCAAACCCCGTGAAGACCGAGGAAGCAGGTCTAGCCGCCAAAGTGGGCGTAAGCGCCGCTAATGCGGCAGAATTATGGAGCATCTCATGCAATTCAAAGTCGGTGATTTTGTCGTTCACCCTGTCTATGGAGTGGGTGATATTGTCAAGATTGAGGAAAAACGATTCTCTGAGATAGGAGCACGTCTCTACTACGAAATCGCTTTGCCCAGGAGCACCATATGGGTACCGGTAGAGGCTCAGGCGACCGTCGGACTACGGTTGGTAACAGCCAAGAGCGATCTTGATCAGTACCGCGACTTGTTGAAAAGCCCTCCAGTTCCCCTGAATAACGATCAACCTCAGCGACATACTGGACAGTCGCTTGAAACAAGGTTCATTCCCGGTGATGTGTGAAGTCGTGCGGGACCTGACCGCATCGGGCTGGCAAAAGCCGTTAGGCGCAACGGTTAAGGCCATACTCCGAAAGACTCAGGAGAGACTCTATCAAGAATGGGCAACAGCGGCTGGCATATCCATCACCGAGGCAATCAAAGAAATCAACTCCTTGCTGAGGACAACTCAGGAAGCGGCTCTGAAGTAATATGACCAAACTAACTCGAGACCAAGTTTTACAAATTATCGAGTCTGCTCGTGGTAGGGGCGCAAAGCCGGAGCTTCTTGGCCCAAATCTCAGTGAGACGGAACGCCGCCGGGCGAATCTTAGCGGCCAAAATCTTAGTGAAACGGAACGCCGTCGGGCGACACTCAGCGGAGCCGAACTTTTTCGGCTGGATCTCCATAGAATGGATCTAAACGGGGTTGAACTCATCGGGGCTAATCTGAGCGAAGCTGACCTTAGCCAGGCGGGTCTTAGTGGCGCTAACCTTTTCCAGGCCAATCTTTATCAGACTAACCTGGCAGGCGCCAATCTCAGTCAGGCCAAACTCATTAAGGCAGACCTGAGATTGGCCAATCTTAGCCAGGCCAATCTGCGAGGGGCCAACCTTGAGCAAGCTAACCTTAACGGGGCCAATCTTAGCCAGGCTAACCCCAGGCAGGCCAATCTGCGAGGGGCCAACCTTAGCCAGGCGGACCTCAGCCGGGTGGACCTTAGCAAGACGGACCTTAGACAAGCCAAGTGCAGCCAAGCCAACCTTATTGGAGCAAACCTTAACGGGGCCAATCTCAGTGCGGCAACGTATGACCGTGCGACGATCTGGCCGGTCAACTTTAATCCCAACCAACTGGGGGCGATTCGTGAGGATTGATCTCTGCTACTACCGTCTGGCGTGCTTGATCTATTTCATTACGTCTCCTCATCCGGCCTGGTAGTAGCCGGGAATTCGTTCTTTTCTAAAGTTCAAGAGATAGTACAGAAAGATTGTAATAGCAGATATGGCAAGTTGTAGAGTTTACAGCCGTTTGACTGAGTGCATTGGTTATGTGGAGCAGGAGGGCGGATATTACAACATTTATCGCGGTTGGACTGACCACGTTGGCTGGATAGAGCAAGAAGGCGGATATTACACCGTGTACCAGGCGGAGACCCACCGCTGCATTGGCCGGGTCAGACCAGAAGGGGAAGATTTCAGAGTCTATCGCACCTGGACCGACCAGGTGGGTCATCTTTGTCGAGAAGGTGGCCAATATCGAGTCTACCGGGCGCGGACCGGCCCGGTTGGGTCGGTAGAGTTGGAGAATACCATTCAGGTGATTCCTTTGCTGTTAAGTGGCGGGGCGGCGCTGCTGTTGCTTATGTAGCGTTGACTGATTATTGGCCGTCCTGGCCTGGCCGTACCAAACCAACAAAACTAACGGACGGCGTTAAAAACAGAATTTGGAGAAGTAAAATGATAAGCGGTAATAATTCAAGACGACTGGTTGAATTGGCATTTGACTACGTTTCAGCCGAGTCAGAGCAACAGGTGGCGCAAAGCCGTGACGATGCTGCGAGTCTGACCACAGAAACAACTGCATTTAAGGTGTGGCTTGAATTGATTGATTACATCAAGGCATGGAACGGTCATGAGCATAAGTATCCAATGAGTCGGGGCAGCGCCCTACAGTTTTTCTTAACCAGGCAAACTGAATTGGAACCATCGCCAACAGGTACCCATGAGTAAAATAACAATTGATCTGACCAAACTCGTCGAGCTGGCTATGTCGCAGGTTGGTGGGTCGGTTGACCCCCAGCTATTGCAGCGATGGCTAGATTGCAATAAAGGTGCTGCCCACCTCGTTACCGTTGACTTGGCCGCCGTGTCAGTCGAAAACGAAACAGAGGCGAGCTTGCCGGCCTCACCCTATTTAAAGGTCCGTATCAATGATGTTATTACTTTTGACGATAACTCTGAATTACGAATCCACGCGCTAAATCTACCAAACAGCGCTGAAGGTCTGGCATTCGATGCCTACTATGAATTATTGCCTGCGATTAGTAACATTCAAGCCAAGAACGCAAACGATACAGATTTGAAGAATCCAGAGAGTTAATATGACGAAATTTCAAAAAAACAGATTTAAATTAATGGCGCTGCCAAACCGGACCAAAAAACAAAAGCGTCCCCTGGCATAGGGGTTGGTTAATGGCTGATCCAGATGACCAAGCCGGCAGTAGCGATGTAGCCATGTTCATTGATTGGGAAAATATGCACGGCGCCATTCGCGGCAAAGCCAATATCTCTGCCCTGCGAGAGGTAGCCGAGAGCTACGGGCGGCTGGTCTTGGCCAAAGCCTATGCCGATTGGCGTGAGCATCGCTTTCAACAGGACTCCCTGGTCCTGTATAAAATTGGCGTTGAACCTATTTACGTGCCCCATGCCCCGGCCGGTGGCAAAAACAATGTTGACGTTAAATTGGCGACCGATTGCATTGACTTTGCCCACCGCTACCCCAACATTGGGGTCTGCATCCTGGTCACCGGCGATGGCGATTTTATCCACGTGGCTACGGCCTTACGCCAGGGCAATCGCATCTTATTATGTAAACCCATCCAGGACTTTAAGCAGGTAAGCCTCATTCCGGTTGGCCTTCTTGCGCTTGGCTTTGATACCGGATTTGACGGTTGTCTCTTGCTTGAGCAAATTCAAGGCAAGGTGTC
>JAJRVO010000386.1 GCA_024277275.1 Chloroflexota bacterium | reverse complement strand
CGAGGCCAAAATTCAATGGATGATTGGACACATTTATAATATTCAAGGCCAGCGAGAAAAAGCCATCCCCCATTTAGAAGGCGCGCGCGCTTTGGGAGACAATTCAGACAGAACTGTCAGAGAGTTGGCCGCTATACACTTGGCTTTAAATTCATTGGAGCAAGCCTTGCCCCAGTACCAATTTTTGTTAGAACAAAACTCTAATGATGTTGAGGCTCATAGCGCTTTGGCCTTTATATACGCTCAACAGGGCAATTTGCAGGCAGCCATTGATCATAATGCAGCCGTGGTTGAACAACTGCCAAACGACTATGATAGCTGGAAAAACCTAACGCTTCTTTATCGAGACAGTGGACAATTAGAAAAAGCCCTTGAGGCCGCTCGCCAAGCCCAGGCCATTGCTCCGGAAGCTGACGCGGCAGGCTGGCCTCCCCTGGTTGCCGACCTTGAAAATCGACTGGCTACAAATAATTAGACGTTACAGGAAATCCATTACAAGATATGCATAATCAAATTTCATCCAAAATAAAAAATAGAACAGCAAAAGTGGGCGTAATTGGCCTGGGATATGTTGGTCTCCCCCTGGCGGCAGGCTTGGCCAAGTGCGATTATACCGTCACGGGTATAGACGCCAGCCAGTAAAAAGTTAATGCCTTAAATCAAGGTTTAAGCTATATTCCAGATGTGCCTTCATCAGACATTGCCGATTTGATAAATAGAGATATGTTGAGGGCCACAACCAACTATGAAGCTCTTAAACAGGTTGACGTTATTTTTATCTGTGTTCCCACCCCCTTTGATTCAATGAAATCACCCGACTTAACTTATGTGCGTCAGGCAGCTGATGGTATTGCCGACTACTTGCAGGCCGGACAACTTGTTGTTTTACAAAGTACTACTTACCCCGGCACAACAGAAGAGGTTGTTCAACCTGTCCTTGAGAAAACAGGTTTGATTGCCGGTAAAGATTTTTTTTTGGCCTTTTCACCGGAACGCATTGACCCGGGTCGCGTTGATTTTACCGTAGAAAACACCCCCAAAGTTGTTGGCGGAATCAACCCGGAATCTGCCAAATTGACCGGCAGCCTGTTAGCTCACCTGACTCCCCAGATACATATTGTCTCCTCTCCCCGGGCGGCAGAAATGACCAAACTGCTTGAAAATATTTTTCGCAGTGTAAATATTGCCCTGGTTAATGAGTTAGCCGTACTATCAGAGCGAATGGGTATAGACCTTTGGGAAGTCATTGAAGCCGCCAAAACCAAGCCATTTGGTTTTATGCCCTTTTATCCCAGTCCTGGTGTTGGAGGGCATTGTATTCCCGTTGACCCCTATTATCTCTCTTGGAAAGCCAGAGAGTACGACTTTTACACCCGTTTCATTGAGCTTGCCGCCGAGGTAAACGGCGACATGCCTTACCACACCGTCAGCATCATAGGGCAAGGATTAAATGGCTGTGATAAAACTCTTCGTGGCGCTAACATTTTGGTTCTTGGCGTTGCTTTTAAACCCAACATTGATGACGCCCGTAACTCTCCGGCTGAACGGGTGATAGAGTTACTCATTAAAAGAGGGGCTAATGTTTTTTATCACGACCCTTACGTTCCCAACTTTAGGGTTGGAGGCGATGTTGTTTTAAAAAATGTGGTTACATTTAAGAGTGTAGAGCTATCGCCAGAAACTTTGGCCGGTGTTGATTGTACCGTAATTATTACCGGTCACAATAATATTGATTATAATTGGGTTGTTGACCAGAGCTTGTTGGTGGTGGATGCCGTAAACGCCACCAAACATATTGTAAAAAATAAAGATAAAATTATACGGTTGGGCGCCTCAAATCTTGCGCATTAAATTCTAAAACGATTTTGGATTTTGGATTTTGGATTTACGATTAAGGCAACTCAAGCAAAACCAATCGTAAATCGTAAATCTGAAATCGTAAATTGGTCTCTGGCAAAATTGGTTACAAAGAAAGAGCGATAATTTTTGTCGATGTAAATGCCTAAGACGCTGCTGTTACTATGAGAACTCTGTGGAATATTGGTTTATGTGCTGTATGCCGGCATGTTAAAGTTGTAAAAAGCGCTAAAGGCAGCGCTTTTGTTTTGTGTACCCTGGCCAAAACAAATCCCCGTTTTAAAAAATATCCATCATTGCCGGTCATTGAATGTATTGGATATGAAGGCAAAAACCTCAGCGATGAAAAGACAGATTAAATCATTCCTCTTACTTATCTTGCCAATTTTGTTGTTAATGTGGCTTTCTGCGCCGGCCTATGCCCAAGACCCTGATGACGAGCCACTTCCCTTTATTGATTGGCAAGAGCTAGAGACCGAAAATTTTATCATTGTTTATGCCGGGAGCGTTGAGGGCCTTGCCGGTACAGAGTGCGCTTGCGGCATTGAAGAGGCGCAATTTTATGCCGCTTTTATCGATGAAATTTACACCGATCTGGTTGCTGTTTTTGGAGTTGAACTGGAAACGCCAATTAACCTGCGCCTTTTTCCCACAGACGAGAGTTACTACGAGATTAACCCTCTGGCCGAACAGATAACCGGAATAATTGCCCATGCTCTAAACAGCAGAGCAGAAATTGCCATTTCTTTAGCTCGTATCCAGTCCCAGGCTCTCGCAGAAGAAGAAATCATCAACAATATACGTCACGAGTTAACCCACTTTTTTGCCTCATTTCTGTCAGATGGCAAACTCAATACCGGTTTTCAAGAAGGTATTGGACAATATGTTGAAAGACCCGCCAATCAAGCCGGCGATAGTCTGGCCTCGCTTGAAGCTGCCCATCAAAATGAACATCTCTTTACCTGGGCCGAACTTGACGAAGCCGAACAGGTTTTTGGCGACCCTCAAGTCGCCTACCCGCAGACGCTCTCTATGGTGGCTTTTCTTATAGACCGATACGGGTTTCTCGCTTTTGTCAATTTTATTGAGGCAAACGCCACCCAACCCGGCTACCGTAGCGCGCTAGAAATTGCTTATGAAAAATCGGCTGATGAGTTAGAAGCAGAGTGGTTGGCTTACTTGCCCCAATATTTTGCCGGACGCTGGCAAATCAACAGTCTTTATGCTTATGATTTAAGCCGCGTTACTCAACTGGTCAATTTAGGGGCCTATAGCGACGCCGAAATTGAACTGGTCGAAGTTGTTGGTTTATTGGAGTCAACCGACCAAACACAAACACTGGCCCAGGCTGAACTGCTGCTGGCCCAAGCTCGCCGGGGTCAGGCTGCCGGAGCGCTGGCCGATGAGGCTCGACAGGCTTTACAATCAGGCGACTACGTTTTAACAATTGCCAGAGCCAACGCGGCTGTTACAGCTTATGAAGAACTGGGATATCGGGAGCGCATTCCGGAAATCCAAACCTACATCCAACGGGCCTAACTTGGACAATTGGCCCTTGACCAACTTAATCACGGCGAACAACTGCTCAACTCACTTCGATTTTTTGAAGCCGAAAAACAAATTTACGAAGCCACGGCACTCCTGCAATCTTTAGATAACCAGGCTGCGGCCCAACGCGGTGTAGAACTGCTGGTTAAATTAACCCACCGGCAAAGTCTTTTAGCCTATGCTATGCTGTTTATAGGCGCTATCTTGCTGTTTTTTAATGGTCTCCGGCGTCTGCTGCACCAGTTTAGCGCTAATCCGCTTGAGGTGGAGTTTACGTGAACCATAATCAACTCCCCATAGTAAGAACTCTGGGTCGATTACGGAGCGCGTTCTGGCAGCGACGGATTGCCCGCTGGCTGATTAGAGCAATATGGCTGGCCTTGCTGGTTCCTACCGTTGTGATGGCAGGTTACATTTGGCTAGAGTGGCAGGTCCCCTGGAACTTTTGGCTGCCCCTGATGGTGGTGGTTGGTATCTGCGCCTTTATCTGGTCCTTGCGTCCCATCGATCTCAAAAAAATGGCCCGTCGTTTAGACGATTTATTAAGGTTGCGTGCCCAATTGGTTACGGCCTTTGAAGTCAGCCATACATTTGACCAAACCACAACTCAGGCCGAAAATCCCGTTGTTGAGCAGCTTATTCAAAACAGCGTTAACATTACGGTTGACCTACGCCGGCAGGTAAATTTATTTGAGCGAGGTTTTTGGCTGGAAATGCAGGCCCTAATAGCAATTGCAGCCGTGTTAGGGGCAATGCTGGTGTTCGACACCCTCATCCCAAATATCCCCACTGCCCCCCCCGTTGAACTGCCTCCTGCCGGGCAGGAACCTTTAGCCGACCAGGTTTTTCCGCCAAGCCCCAAATTACAGCCTCCGCCCATTTCGCCCGATACCCAGGATTTAAGCAATGACCAATCCAGGTCGGCCCTGCAAATCCTGGCCGATGCCCTACGTGACCAGGCTGTAACCCGATCTATTGCCGATGCAATAGATCGCAACGATTTGGGCCAGGCGGCTGCTGAAACCCGTCGCTTGGCCGATCAACTCAATGACCTTTCTGAAGATGCTCGCCGTCAATTGGGAGATAATTTGCAGAAAGCGGCCGATAATATTGGCGATGGAGCGCCGAACCTGACCGAACCCCTTGAAAAAGGAAACCAGGCTTTGGATGCCGGAAATTTAATGAGCGCCAGTCAAGCTCTGGAAGAGTTAGCCGAAGTCCTTGACTCTCTTGACGAAACAATGCCGGAAAGCAACCAGCCTGAGCCTGAGCAGGAACCTGAAGAAATAGAACCGCTGGAGGCAGAGCAAAATCAGAGCGCCGAGAGTGACAATACAGCAGAGTCCCAACCGCCTGAAGAAGATGAACGGCTGCCGGTAGATGATCGACCTTTTGAGCTGGAAAGCGACCCTGATCTTGAAGACAAGGTGTTGCAACCCTCTGAACTTGGCGACCAGAGTGGCGAAGAAGGCAATTTGGCTTCTCCATTTACTCGCCAATCAATCACTACTTCCAGCGACGAACTTGGACCCGATCCCCTCATCTACCCGTGGGAAAAGCGAGATGTCATTCGCCAGTACTTTACGCCCTGATGTCATAATAATTCGTAATTCGTAATTCGTAATTCGTAATTCGTAAATCCAAAATCGTAAATCCAAAGTGAGACATGTGGCTTCATAGTATCTTTGATCGCAACAAAAAAACAGCGCCCTTACTGCTCTTTGACGAAGTTTTTATGCAACGTCTGGAACGTTTTAGTTTCCGCACTGCTCCCACCCTGCGTGGAGCTATGGCCGGCGAGCGACCCAGTCGCAAATTACGGGCTGCCCTTGATTTTAGCGACCATCGTCCCTATGCCCCCGGCGACGACTGGCGATTTATCGACTGGAAAGCCTACTCTCGCCATGAAGAGTTGTTTGTAAAACTGGGCGAATCTCCCCAAAGCGTCAATATTCACATCCTGCTCGATTGCAGCAGCTCAATGGTTTGGTCGCCTGCCCGTAGCGTGTCAGAAATTGAAAACAATTTGCAAGACCCCCAATCCAACAAATGGGACCGCGCCCGACGACTGGCCGGCGCTCTGGGTTATCTGGGGTTGGCCGGAGGTGAGCGCCTTGAATTTACGCCCTTTGCCCACACCCTGGACTACGGCTTTGGCCCCATTCAGGGCAAGCGACAAATTATCCCTTTGCTCCAATTTATTACCGGAATCCCCCCCTCTCTTTACCAAGCCGAGAAAGAAGGCGGCGGTTTAGTGCATAGCTTGACCAGTTACGCCGGCAGCCACCCTCAAGGCGGGTTGCTCATTTTAATTTCAGATTTGTTGAATACGGCTACTCCCTTCTCTTCAGAGGAACCGTCCCTTGAAGCCGAACTGCCTTACTCCCCTGATGAAGAGGAACAAGCGGAAGGCATTGAAGAGTGGGAAGACCTGGCTGAAGCTTTACGATACTTCCCACCCCCTCGCTGGCAGGTGTTGGTTTTGCATTTGCTAACCGAGCCGGAGATAAACCCAACCTTAGAAGGAGATTTTGATTTACAGGATTTGGAGACCGGCCAAAGTTTACCCTTTCACCTCGACGAGGCAACCCTGGCCCAATATCGCCTGCGGGTGCGCCGCTGGTGCGCCGATGTGCAATCAGCCTGTGCCAGGCGAGGCGCTACCTATGCCCGTGTTCTGGCCGAGTGGCCCTTTGAAAAAGCCGTTATTCCCTACCTGCGCCAGCGAGGAGTAATTCAGTGAATCTTTTACAGCCTTTGGCCCTGTTGGGTTTATTAACCCTACCGGCTATTCTGCTGCTGCACATACTCCGCAATCGCCGCAAGCGACTGGCCGTTTCCAGTCTCCGGCTCTGGCGCAATCTGGAACGGCAAAAACTTGGCTCCTTGCCGCGCGGCATCCAGCTTTCTCTTTTGCTGCTGTTACAGCTTATTATAGCCATAGCCATAACATTGGCCCTGGCTCGTCCCGTTTCGTCATTTCTGCTCGACCAGCCTGAACAAACCATCTTTATATTAGATATGACAACCAGTATGGCCGCTGTTGACGTGCCCCAACCCAATTCAACCGCTAACTCCTTTAGCCGTTTTGACGCCGCCCGCCGCTTTATTCAAGACCGCATACAAGATTTGGATGAAAATGACAGCTTTGCCGTCATCAGCCTTAACCCTCACCCGGAGATTTTACTGGCCGGTAACGCAGAGCAGAAAACATCAGCCCTGACGGCGCTGGATGATTTAACTCCCGGCGCAACCGGAGCTAACCTGGCAGAAGCTTTGACCCTGACCACGGCGCTTATCGATCCCGCTCAAAAGAACCAAATCGTCGTTTTAACCGATGCTAATTATCAGGTTGACTCCCAAAACCTGCCCTCTGTGCCGGCCCCGCTTAATTGGCAAATAATTCCTGATGACTCCTCAAGCGGCGGCAACCAAACCCTGCTCAATGTCTCAACTCGCCGTTTAACCGATGGCCGCCATCGAGTCTTTGCCAGGGTGGTCAACTATGGCGACACGCCGGTTGTCCGCACGCTCAGGGTGATAGTTGATGGCGTGGTTTCAGTCGAAGACCCGGTTAAAATTGGAGCAAAGGCCGATGTTGACAAAATTTGGACCCTTTCTTCGCAGGCTGAAACAGCAGCCATTGAAATTGTCGAGCCGGATATTCTGCCGCTCGATAATCGAGCCGAGTTACTTTTATTTAGCGTCGCCCAGCGGCGAGTATTACTGCTTTCCCAAACACCAGACACGCTGGCCAGAGCGCTAGACGTGCAGCCGGGAGTCGAACTAACCATCAGCCCCCCGGCTGCAACCCGCTACAACCCGGCTGATTTTGACCTGATTATCTTTGATGGCTTACCCCTTGGCCTAACCGATTGGCCTCGTGGAAATCTGCTGGTCATCAACCCACCGTTGGGACACCCACTCCTGCCCGCCGACGACTTTGCCGGTAGTATCAGGCCCGACCCCGACACCGCTTCATCCCTGTTCACCGGAATGGACTTGTCAGGCGTTCTCTTTAATCGTGTGACTCGTTTAACCGTGCCTGAGTGGGCCGAAGTCGATTTGAGGATGGCAGACGACGATGAATCTGAGCTGCCACCGCCTCTTGTTTTTCATGGCAGCGTCAATAACAGCCGGGTGATGGTTTGGGCATTTGATTTAAACGCCGGCAATTTACCGGCCCGTCTGGCTCTGCCCTTGTTAACCGGCAATATATTATCAACCCTGCTTGCGCCCTCGCCGCCGGCGGTAGCGGCGGTGGGAGAGCCGGTAGCGATTGACTCCGGCTTTAATGTCGAAATTCCAGACGGCCACCGCCTTTTTCTGGATTCCGGCGAAACAACCGGCCATATCTTCCGGCAAACCAAACAGCCCGGCCTTTACAGAATTTATAACCAAAATAACAACCTTGTGACCGGATTTGCCGTTCACGCCGGTACGCCGCTTGAGTCCAACTTGCTCCAGAAATTCCAACCGGAAGCCCTGCCCTCACTTGATGCGTCAGCCGTGCCGTCCCCCGACTCTCGGACGGGTTACGATAATTTTTGGCCCTGGCTGGCCGGTTTGGCCCTGGTTGTTGTTACCTTTGAAGGATGGCTGGCATGGCGCAAGTAGTGTTTGAAAACCCGTGGGCCTTGTCTCTGGCGCTGCCGCTGGCCTGGCTGCTGTTGCTGGCCTATAGCTGGCGTCGTCGCTTTAAGCCCTTTGGCGCGTTTTTGCTGCGGTTGGCTATTATTGTGCTGATTTCTCTGGCTCTGTCTCAACCCACCCTGTCCCCTCCCGCAGCCGCCGAAACCGACAAATCGGAAGAACGCCTGGTTGTGCTGGTCGATCAATCGGCCAGCCTGGGAGCGACGGGTCAACATGCGCTCCGGGCCGAAGCAACCCGGCTTACCCAGGGGCATACGGATGCCTTTGTTCTCTTTTTTGCCGACCGGCCCATTTTGGTTGACCGGCCCATTTTGGCCGGCCATTCTCTAACCGCCGCCTTGCCGCCGCAAAATGGTGAGCCGGGGCAGGTTCAGTCGCTTAACCCCACGATATCGAACCTGGCTGAAGCGTTGAGCTTAGGAGGCAAGCTGTTAAATAATCAACCAGGCCGCTTGATTTTGCTCTCTGACGGCCTGCCCACGGCGGGCGACACGCCGGCTGCCGCAACCCAACTGGCCCGGCAAAATATCCCAGTCGATATCTTGTTGCCGGGCGCAAGTGATATTCAAGATTGGCACGACTCTAAAAACGATGCGCAACTGGTTAGCCTAACCGTGCCGCCAATGTTGCGTCAAGGCGAAACATTTGATATTGAGGCGCTGGTCTACAGCAAGAATCCCACGGACGTTACCCTTAATGTTACTCAACCTACGGGCAAAGGGACGTTGGCCGAGGATGTAATTGCGTTAGAGGCCGGGCTGAATCGTTTTGCGTTTAGCGCTGTGGCGCAGGAACTTGGCCCTCAGACCTTCCGGGCCACAATTGCCGCTGACGACGACCGGCAGGCGGAAAATAACAGCTTTTCTGCCTTTACCCAGGTTTACCCCCCGCCGCAGATTTTGATTGTCACGGAAGATGAGGCTGCGGCCAATCGCTTTTTTACTATGTTGCAGAGGGCCGGTTTTGAAACGCAAGTGATGCGCCCGGCCAACTTGCCCGACCGTCTCTCTGAGTTGGAACCGTATGCGGGGATGGTTTTGCTCAATGTTTCGGCCAGGTCGCTTAAACTGGAACAGATTATTACCATTCAGGAATTTGTGCGCAGCCTGGGGCGGGGCTTGGTGGTTAGCGGGGGTCGCCAAAGTTTTGATTTAGGCTATTATGACGACACACCCCTG
>JAJRVO010000385.1 GCA_024277275.1 Chloroflexota bacterium | reverse complement strand
CTCGGGCCGGGTCGTCTGCGGCCAGTCCGGCAGCATCCCACCGGGCGGCGAGCATCGGGCCGAGCCAGGGCCAGTTGCGCCGGGCGTGTTCAATGGCCGTCGCCGTGCGGGGCGACTGCACCGAGGGTAGATCGTTGCTCCAGGGAGAGGGTTGGCCGCTCCAATCGGCGGGCATGGCGACCCAGCCAAAAGCGGTAGCCCACAGCGGGGTGTCTGGGTCGCCGTGATTGAGCATAACTTGTCGCGCCAATTCTGCCCGGCGGAAGTTGAGCAGGCCGGGGTCGGGCGCGTCGAGTGGTTTGGTCCATAAACCGTAGGGTTGGATGGCGACAATATCAAACCAGCGATTGGCTTTGGCCTGGTATAGTTGGTCTAAATAGGCCAATTCGTTCAGGTTAAGCGGGCCATCTTCCAGCGTGGCGGCCAGGGCGGCGGTCAGAATATGGGCTTCCGGGTCAGCCGCGCGGATATTGAGGGCCGCTTCGCGCAGCAAGTCGGCATAGGCGGCAGGGTCAACAAAGGTGTCGCCCCAGTTGGCGCTGAGGTTTGGTTGATGCCAGATTTGGTAGTAGTCAACCGTTTGGCCGTAGCGGGCAGCAAAAACTCGGGCAAAGTTGCCAAAATTACTAAACTCGGTTGGCGGGGTAGTGGGCGGGGTATCGGCGGGCCTGGCCCAGCTTGGGGCGGTTTCTAAGACAGCGATTAGTTTGAAATTTTTTTGGCGACTCGCTGCCGCCCGGCTGCCGGTTTCTAGCGCCTTCTGGTTGTTACGGGCAACTGCGGCAAAAACACGGTCCAGGGCTTGCCAGTTGAGTTGACCGGGAGATGGTTCAAGCTCGGCCCAGCGGATGGGTTGGCGCAGCCAGACCAGCCCGCTCTGGCGCATTGCAGCCAGCGTATCGGCCAGGGCGTCATCGTCATATTGGGTCAGATCAATGGCAGCGCCGTAGCCTTTATCGGCGGCCAGGAAGCCGGCAGGCGGCGGGGGAGCGTTGCGACGGAGTTGAAAGGCAAAGTATCCGGCAGCCGGCAGGGATATAATAAATAGCGGCAGAAAAATCAGGCTCCAGCGGAGAGCGCGTTGAGTCACGGTTTACAATTTCTCTTTTTGCTCTACAATGGTGTAAGTGCCAACAATCTTGACCTGCTTTGGGTCTAAATAAACCCCTCTCGGCGCCGATAGCACTTTTTGGATATCGCCGGGCAGGATGGAAACGCTATTCTCATCTTCGGTGTAGTGCGTAACAGCTATGGCCAACTGGTCTTGAATAATAACATACTGTTTATTCATTTTGTTGAACTCCTTTTGTGTTAGACCAAAGCAGTATAATCATTGTTGCGGGTTTGACAAAAGTGAGAAGCACAGGCTGTTGTTGAATAGTGCATAAATAGAAAACGGCCCCAACCGGAGCCGTTTTTGTTTTGTCGCAAAATCCCAATCTCAAATCTCCAAACTTAACCCATCGTAAGCCACTAACACCTCGCAGGTACAATCTTTGGTCTGGCGACGCATCAAGTAACCTTCGGCCTGGTCTTTGGTACTCCAGATGTCTTCATCGGCGCTGGTGGGATCGTGATGAAAGAGGGCCAATCGTTTGGCGCAAGCTCTATGAGCCAATTCGGCTCCCATCATCGCGGTGCTGTGCCCCCAATAGGGTTTGTCCAAAACCTCAGTCAGGCTGTATTGGGCATCGAAGACCAGCAAATCAGCATCTTTGAAGAATTCAACATAGTCTTCCGTGTGTTCGGGTTTGACACTCTTGTACTCCGAGTCGCTGGCCATAACCAGACAAGATTGACCATCTTCAATGCGATAGCCATAGGTTTCGCCGGGGTGCGATAAACGCATCGGATAAACCCGGAAGTTGCCAATCTGGCGACACAGGATTGTTCAGTTCTAAAATAGCGTTGCCAAATATTGACAAGATTAACAGAATTTACACGATTTTTGTTTATATTTATCCTGTTAATCTTGCCAATATTGTCCATTTATCCGTTGATGCAAGTAGAACTAAACAGCCCTGCTTCCCAAAGTTCTTCAGCGTCAAAATCTGACCACCAGTACATCGCTTTGCGGCGAGGCCAATAGTTGATGCCCAGAATGAAATGTTTGTATTGACTTGCTATCATTGGCTACTCGTCTGTTGCCACTACACCTTCCTCAACCAACATATCCACCTCGTCGGGACTGTAGCCCAGCAAATCTTGCAAAATTGGCCGAGTGTGTTGCCCCAGGTTGGGGGCCGGGCCGGTGGGGATTTCCGGCGCGGCAGAAAGATGAGGCGTGGTACGAGCAAAGGTGTGAGAGCCAACTTCTGGGTCGTCTATGTCGACCAGCATTTGCCGGGTGCGGAAATGGTCATCCTCCAAAACGTCCTGGGCGGTCTAAACGGGGCCGGTGGGTACGCCCGCCGCGTTCAGGGTGTCGACTACTTCTGCCCGTGTTTTGTCGGCCATCCAGCTTTCAACAATAGGGCGCAGGAAATCGGCGTTGGCGGCGCGACTTGTGCCGTCCGCGCTGCGAGGGTCGTCGGCCAAATCGGGCCGGCCAATGGTTTTGGCTATGCGTTGCCAGATGATGTCGTCGGGCACGTTGACCGCTATGTAACCATCCTGGCACTTAAACGAGCCTCGCGGCCACAGATGTTGCAAACGGCCTCGCTGGGGCGCTTCTCCGGTGACAGAGTAGAGCGTGACCATCCGCTCGTTGAGAGCCAGCATATTGTCCAGCATAGAGCTATCGACCATTTGGCCTTGTCCGGTGCGCTCGCGCATAAAAAGGGCTTGCATAATGCCGTAAGCCGTCATCATGCCGGAGTAAACGTCGGCCAGACCGTACAGGGTGTAGGTTGGGGGCTTGTCGGCAAAACCCACCAAATCCATAATGCCGCTCATAGCCTCGGCCACAATGTCAAAGGCGGGGCGGCTGCTGTAGTCGCTCTGGTAGCCGGGCAGCCGGCCAAAGCCGGAGATGACGGCGTAAATCAGGCGGGGGTTGACGGTTTTAAGGCCGTCGTAATCCAGCCCCATTTTGGCTGTGGCTCCGGGCCGCAAATTCTCGACCACGACATCTGAGGCTGCGGCCAGTTTGCGTAAAATCTCTTGCCCGGCCTGGCTGCGCAGGTTGAGGGCCAAGCTTTTTTTATTGCGGTTGTAGGCCAGATAGCCACCGGCCTTTTTAACTCCATCCTTTTCCACGAAGGGTGGAAT
Source organism: Chloroflexota bacterium (assembly GCA_024277275.1). Lineage (GTDB taxonomy): Bacteria > Chloroflexota > Anaerolineae > 4572-78 > J111 > JAJRVO01. Next base: position 4,463 of record JAJRVO010000385.1, on the reverse strand, counting down.
AGCCCGGCGAGGGTCGCCCGGTCCGGGCCGTTCAATTTTTATGACCTCGGCTCCGGCGTCGGCCAGTAGCAGGGTGCAGTAGGGGCCGCTCATATACTGCTCCAGGCCAATCACGCGGATGCCGGAGAGAGGGCGTTGTATGTTGTTTGTCAAGATTTAATCCTCCCGATACCATTTTGGATTTTAGATTTGGATTTTGAATTATTTACTTCAATGTTTACCCCGTTGTTTATCTTGTTCCCAAACTTCAGTTTGGGAACAAGATAAACTCACCAAACTCTGTGAACTCATTAAACTCTTATAAACTCTATTTACTCATCCAGCCATTCAACTACAGTAGAGACACCCATCCCTACGCCTACACACAATGTTGCCAGACCGTAGTAGGGGCGTTTTTGGTTGGCGGCGCGACGCTTCATTTCGTACAGCAGCGTGACCAGGATACGAGCGCCGGAGCAGCCGGTGGGGTGACCCAGAGCTACAGCCCCCCCGTTGACGTTGGTGATATCGTGGCGCATACCCAACTTTTTCATCACGCCGAGGGCTTGGGCGGCAAAGGCCTCGTTAAGTTCAATGAGACCGAGGTCGTCTACGGTTAGGCCCAGGCGTTTGAGTACCTTCTGGGTGGCCGGCACGGGGCCGTAGCCCATTACGCCGGGGTCAACCCCGCCCGGAGCGGAGCCAAGCCAGCGGGCCATTGGTTTCAGGCCCAATTCGTCGGCTTTTTCTCGACTCATCAACAAGAGGGCGGCTGCGCCATCGTTGATGCCGCTTGAGTTGCCCGCCGTAACTGTGCCGCCTTTGCGGAAAGCGGGCCTGAGTTTGCCTAATTGTTCTATGTTGGTATCCAGCACATACTGACCGTTTTCTTGACGATAGCGAGGGTGTTCATCGGTGTCAACAATTTTGGGGTCGCCTTTGCGCTGCGGCACGGGAACAGGGGTAATCTCGTCTTTAAAGCGACCGGTATTGATGGCCTCTACAGCGCGGCGGTGACTTTCCAGGGCAAAGGCGTCTTGCTCCTCACGGCTGATGCCCAAATCCTCGGCAATGTTTTCGGCGGTTACACCCAGACTGACGATGGGGTACATTTCATCCATTTTTGGATTGTTGTAACGCCAGCCGACAGTGGTGTCCCACACTTTAGGCGCGGCAAAGGTGGGCGTACGCGCCGGTTTGGGCATACTCCACGGGGCGCGGCTCATCGACTCGACGCCGCTGCCGATATACACATCCCCCTCGCCGGCAGCGATGGACTTGGCCGCCTGATTGACCGCCTCTAATGCCGACGAGCAGTTACGGTTGACCGTCACCCCCGGCACTTCTACCGGAAAACCGGCCAGCAGTACGGCCATGCGAGCCACGTCGCGGTTATCTTCTCCGGCCTGGTTGCCGCAGCCGGCGTACACGTCATCCAGCAGGGCCGGGTTGATGCCGGTGCGCTCGATGAGAGCCTGGTAGGTGTGGGCCAGCAGGTCATCGGGCCGGATGCCGGATAGCCCGCCGCCATACTTTCCTATCGGAGTTCGGACTCCATCGATGATTACTACTTCTTTCATGATTAAATTCTCCTTGTTGTTTACAAGTTAAAGATCTAATTCTGTCTGCGTATAATAGATATATCCTACATCCTCCATAAATTCAGAGAGCAATAGCGGAGGTTGGCGATCCTTAGAAAGATAGCGGAACCCTTGAGGTGGGTGAAAATTCGGTTCACGTTCTTTCAGGATTTGAAGCTTTATCGGTTCAGGAAGTTTCCAACATTCGCTAAAAAATATACCAACCCCAGAAGTTGCTCCCCGATAGTATTCATCAAAATCCTCTCGATTAATGCCTGCTTTATCTTTTACCAAATCCCATAACTCTTCCAAAGGATATTCTACAATCTGGTCTACTTTGAACATGCCTGTTAGAGCTTGTACAGGAGTTGGTTCGTAGATTATAACTAAATCACCTTTACCAATTTGTTTAGGATAAACACGACGCAATTCAACCGTTTTTGTTTGATTAAATATTTTCTCCGCATACTCAGGCCGAATTGATAGCAAAAGCGCATTGCCTGTCATACTCACCTTCCTTTCATTGGATTTGCATACCGACTTTATAAAGATGAAAAAAGAGTTCTTTTGAAATAGAAACAGGTTGTTGGGGTGAATAAAAGTTTCGTCCAAGCTGTTCTTGCCAAATTTCGTGCAACTCATTTATGGGGATGCGGTGTTTAAAAAGTTCTGTATTTTTAAAGGTAAAGGCCATAATTTCTTTATCGATGTCCTTATTAGCTCGTTCAAATACGTGTTTCCATTCATAAACCCCTAATCTACGGAAACGCGAAAAAAGCCTTTTGGGTTTGTCAATGACAACCTCATCAATATAGGAGCAGGCTCTAACGCTCATGGTATATTGATAACCTTTTCCTTTGCTTACATACCATAGGATACGGGCGGGATAATCTAATTTTCGACGACTGGCTGAATAATATACATTCTCTCCGTTCAAAATAAGACTTGGTTTTGGTCCGAATAATGTCTGTTCAGCTAGATCTTTGTCGAATAACTCCATCGCCCATTTAGGCTCAATAGGCACTATATATGCCGGAATATCTAAATCTGTGATTTTTGCAGGCCATAGTGACCGCTCAATATTCAATAATGTCTGTGAATCATTTTTTAAAGTAGCTTCATTAAGTGTATTAAAAAGGTCTTGAAAGTAAGTGTTTTGTTGAGGAAAATCTATACCAAGAGAGGCGAGTTGCGTTGATAGCGTTTCTGTTGTTTCAACGAGGGTTAAATTGGCCTTTACCCAATTATTAGAATTATGCACAAACCCATTTTCCTGTAGCGCATCTACAAGATCATTGGGCAAAAGCGGGTCTGTGAACTTGGTTAAGATTCGGTTTTCGTTGGATGAGGTTAAAATAGCACTTAATACTAAATACCGTGCTAATGTTGCAGCTAGAGGCCCTTGTGTTACCCGAAAAATGGGTATTTCCAGTTCATACTCTTTTTGTCTACCGTAGACTATTAGTGCAACGGGATGCTCATCAACATTTTCAACTATGCAGATTTCGAATGTATGAGGATTAGCTAAAAGAGGACGTAGACGCTGTAAAAAATTGGCGTTTGTTTCCTGGTTGCCACTAAATATACTGGCCAAAAAACCATCTTGTTTTGGCCGTACCAGTTTAGTTTTTAGCTCCGAAGAACCTCCTAACCTGCCGGGTTGATACTGAGCCTCCCGATATAACTCGTCAAGATGAATGATGAGATCAGCAGGACGCATGACCTGCATCTTAAAATCATCATAAATCTGCTCTGCCAAATCCAATAATCCTTGATCACGTGTAACAAGAAATTGTGCATCAGCAGCAATAGCCCTGGCTAGATGTCTCAGATCAGACCTATCACTGATCTTCATTCGTTCAGGAAAAAGATGGCGCAATTGTTTACTTATTTCTTGAAACTGCGTATCTTCACCAGAGAGTTTTGGAAATTCATGAGCAAAGTCACGCCGACGTTTGCGTTCAATTTGATCTGGATGGCGAATGATCTCGTTAAAAAGCTCACTTGTTACACATAGAACAAGATCATCTTGTAACCAATCTGCCAATAATGATTTCGATTCTTCGGTTTTGGAGGTTATCTCGTCTTGTAAATCGTAAAAAACATTAGCATCAATAGCTGCTTTAAGTTTGGTCTGAATACGTTGTTCATCGGCAAATTTGAATAAAGAAGGATGGCCGTGGTCGAACCACCACCGTATAAGAGTTGACCCACTTTTACTACGCCCCGACATCTGAGTTTGAGCCTCGAACCCCAATTTTGGCCAGAGGTTATTTGCATCATACTCAATACGGCAATGAAGCCTGATCCCTCTGTATGCCTTTGTAATATTCTTTAGGTGGTCAGTGAGTGTTTTGGCAATACCTTGATTTCGATAGAGTGGGTCAATACAAAGGTGAACAATAGATGCTTCCATCTTTGTTCGGGCAACGCTATATAGCAAATAACCCAAGAAATTTTTTAACTCATCTGCGGCTACAAGAATTTGCTCACGTCCGGCATGCTCAACAAATGCACCTCTTGGGAAAAAGCCAAGCGTCGCACTGTTTGCATTTGCCAAGTCTATTACCATAGGTAAGTAGCTTGATTTTTTATCAATAGCAATGACTTTTATCTGTTTATCCATTTGTGTTTTTTGCCTAAGACGAGAAACGTGTCGTATTTCTTATCCGTCATATCAGTCAAATTGTATCACGTAGGTGATTTGGAATCAATCTTTTCTTTGTGCTGCGTTCTCAGTTCTATCCCAACGACTCCACCAATGCCTTGAATCTCTCACCAACCTCAATAACGCTGGGGCAGACTTCTTGTAAAAATTGGTCGGGGGGTAGATTTTTCTCATACGTTGACAGCATAGCCTCACCCGCCTCGTCGGTGAGGGCGTAGAGGTAGCTGGTGGAGAGG
>JAJRVO010000384.1 GCA_024277275.1 Chloroflexota bacterium | reverse complement strand
CGTGTTTCTTAAAGACCGCAGAGGTTTTTTGCGAGATATTTTCAAGCGAATTTGCCTCGATTATGACCCTGACTTACAGTTAAAATGGGCTTTAGAAACCTCTGCGGTCTGGCCCACACGATTTAAGAAACACGCTCTTAGGTTAGCTCCACGTAGATCAGCTTCGCTCAGTTTTGCCCGGCTCAGGCTGACTCCAAACAAGCTGGCCCAGTGCAGGTTGCCCCCGCTTAAATTGGCCCCGCGCAGGTCGGCCCCGCGTAAATCGGCCTCACTCAAGTTGATTCCGGACAGGTCAGCTCCACTCAAATTGCATCTAAGCAGGCTGGCCCCATTTAGGTTAGCCCCACTTAGATTGATTCTGCTCAAGTTGGCCTTGTTTAGGTTTAACGCTTTGCTCTTCTGTCGAGCAGATTTGAGTAGTTTGATAATCTCATTTCGTGTTAGCCTGTCCATGGCTTAATAAATTCTCCGCTATTGCAACCGGCCCAAAAACTTAGATGTAGATTGGTGGTGTCAGTATATCACAGCCACTCTTCCAATGACAATTAATCTCCAAATTTGCTGGACGCCTGCGTGCAGGGTGTCGATCAGGACAGCTTGTGCGACTACGCTGCCATAAATGGTATTGACCAGGGTGGCAGCCGGTTTCATTATTATTTCACCTCATTCATTTTAAAGATTTCCCAAGCGCCGTTGGCCGGCAGCAGCGACCAAATCTTACCGGCGGAACAGCTCTGATAACGGATTTTGAGTAGGGCAATGGGGAGTTTGTGGCTAAAAATTGCCACAGACTCCTGCGGGTGACGAACTACAATTTCATCGACGGCGGCAAACAGACGGGTTTGCACTTGTTGTAGAGTTTCGCCGCCGGGTGGATGGTGTTGCCAGGGATTGTGCTCCCAGCCGTAAATCTCTTGGGGCCACCGGGCGCGAATATCGTCGATTAGCACGCCCTGCCATTGGCCCTGGCTAATCTCTCTCAAACGTGAGTCGAGCTGCACCGGCAGTCCGATCTTTTCTGCCAGGGCTTCAGCGGTTTGGCGGGCACGGGCCAGGTCGCTGCTGTAGATGACCTTAAAACCAACAGAGGCCAGTTGCCTGGCAGTGGTTTGGGCTTGCCGGCGTCCATTCTTATTCAGCGGGGGGTCTAATTGCCCCTGGTAGCGTCCCTCTACATTCCAGGGGGTTTCACCGTGGCGAATCAGGTAGAGGCTGGTCATATCATCAATCCTTCTTCGGGATCATAGTCTTCCTGCCAATCGATTTCCGTTTCATCCCAATCGGTGATACCGTGACGAGCCCGATATTCTGGAATAGTAATGATAGGTGGGCGGCGCTGGTCGGAGATAGGATGTTCTTCCAGGGTATAGGAGTCGGTTGCGTATCGAATGATTTTCATAGTGCGGTTCACTTCACTCAACAACTCTACTTTTTGCCGTCGTTCCAGATGGTCAATAAAAACCTGAATAATGGCAAAAGCCATTCGACTCAAGGCTCCCAGAGTTTGGTTACGATGGATGCGCCGGCGCAAGTCTACCTGGGCAATGCTGCTGATGCCGCAACATTCAACCAAGTTCAATAGCAGGCCGGTCTCTACCCCGTAGCCTATGTAGAAGGGCAATCGTTCCAGGACAGCGCGTTGTCCGGCATACTCGCCGGCCAGTGGTTGCACAATGCCCGATAGCTCCGGATAGAACAGATTAAACAGGGGACGAGCGACTAACTCGGTCACTCGACCTCCGCCGCCGGCTTGCAAAGAGCCATCTACTTTCAGGGGACGGCGGTAAAAGCCCTTGACATATTGAATAGTGTTGTGGCGTAGCAGTGGTCCCAAAATGCCATAAACAAAGCGAGGATGAATATTGACAATGTCGGTGTCTATCCAGGCAATCAAATCACCATTGAGGACGTGTAGGCTTTTCCAGAGCGCCTCTCCTTTACCTCGAAAGGAGTCGTATTGGGGCAAGATGTCACTGTGCTGGTAGACCGGAATGCCGTAATCGCGGGCAATTTCAACGGTGTAGTCGGTTGATCCCGAGTCAATCAGTACGATTTCATCTAACAAGGGTATCTTGGTCATCAGCCAGTTTTGTACGGTCTTAATGATTTTGCCAATAGTTTTCTCTTCGTTTAGAGTGGGCAGGCCCAGGCTAATGGTTACATTTTGCGCCTCCTTCATAGCTACCAGACGTTCCAGGTCTTTGAATTCCTCGCTATTGAAGGTGTTTTCGGCAAACCACTTGTCAACCACAACCGAGGTTTGTGTAGCAGGCAAGGGTTCTTGCTTATCCCATTTACCCATCTCTCCCAGGGGGGGCGGCTGGTGTGTTCTGACTACTATAAATGATTCAATATCTTTAAGCTGAAGTTGACGAGGAATTTGGCCGATAGCCTGGGAACCGCGTCCCGGAGCGGCTTCGGAAGCGCCCATAATAACCAGATCATGCCGGTCAATCCTATCTAAAATGGCGGATAGAGCATTGTCGGCCACGCGCAATTCTTGTTTTATCCTGGGATGCTTCATGCTTATCCGGGCCAACTCTTTGTAGGTTCGCCGGCTGGTAGGGCTGGGGTCTTCTTCAGTAGCGTAGAGCATGGTGATGCCGGCATCGGCTGCTTTAGCCAGCGAGAGGGCTACTTCAAGAATGAGGGGAGTTTCCTGGCTGCCACGAATAGGCATTAAGATGTGACGCAGCTTTTCCGGTACTATCCCGCTGACGACTACCACATGGCAATCAAGATGGCCTAACAACTGGTCAAGCTCCATAGCAAAAAGAGGCTCAGTGCCTTCAGGTCGCCAGGGTAAAATGACCAGGTTGGCTCGTTCTTTGGCAATAACTTTAGTCAAGGATTGCCAGGGTCTATGGACTACCCGGATACGGGGTTTAATGTAAATGGGTTGCCCTTCAAATCGAGTCCGTAGACTTTCCAAAATGGCCCGACTGGCCTGGGCCTGAGTTGTGCCGGTAGTTAACGACTTTTCGACCGACACTAAAACCATGCCCACCAAAACCACACGCCCATTGCGGGAACAGGCCAAATCAAGCGCGATTTGTACAATCCGTTCGGCTTGCTCCTTGTCAAGGATGGGAACAATGACGGTGTATGCCCGACTCTTGGCTATTTCAGGTTTGAGTGAACGCAACTTGTTGATTTTTTTCTTTTTTCCCATTGTGTCCGTCCTTTTAGATTATATTTGAAGTTACTTCTCAAAAGTGGTAACGTTGTTGTTGCCGCTAAGGATTGAGAACTAAATAGCTGTCACAATTCAAGCCCCAAATCAGGTTAATATAACACAAAAGGGGGACAGTCATTTAATCCTTAGCCTTAATCACCTCCATCAGAAGTGGAAGAATTTTGGTGTCAACGATTCGTTGCCAGGTAAAGTTAGCCAACACCCGGCGCCGGAGTTGAAAAGCCCGGTCTGTTTGTAGGGTCTGGATAATGGTTTGGGCAACTTCATAGGGCGGGGCATCCAGGGCAAAAAGCGTGGCCTTTGAGCCGGCGCTTTCGTGAAAGGGTGGCAGGTTGGTGGCAAAGATGGGCAGACGAGTCAGCCCGGCCTCCAGGATGGGAATACCAAAGCCTTCCTGTCGACTGCGAAAGAAGATGGCGTCGGCGATTTGATAAAGACTGGCAAACGCTACATCGTTCAACAAAAGTGGATTATCTGTACCTCTGGCCTGGTAGATAAAGTGAACGGCGTTGTTTAAATCCAACTCGCGTTGCGTAGCCAGTAAGCTATCTAAATAGGCTGTATTAGAGGGGTTATGTGGTCCTGGTGGTCCGGTGACAAGTAAACGCGCATCCCAGCCCGACTCTTTGCGGACGGCTGCCAGCCAACATAGCCCCAATTCAATGTTTTTGCGCCGCGTGATGCGAGCCGGGAGCAGAAAAACGCAGTCGGCTTCCAGCAGTTTCCATTGCTGAACTAATTCAGCCACTACCTCCGGGCAATAATAGAAATCCATTGGCTCGACACCCGGCGACACAACAGTAATTGCCTCGGTAGAGATGTTATACAAACGAGCCAAATCAGCTTGTTGCGCTTGTGAAACGGTGACGTGGCGGACGCCGGGCCACGGGCGTCGCAGCAATTCCCACGGTTCGCCGGGATACAGGTCGGGTTGATATTGGGGACGTAGCCAGGCGAAATCATGATGCCAGGCTACCCAGGGAGGGCCTTCACCAGATTGAGTTAAGCGGTAAACGGCGCTGGTCAGAACCAGATTTTTATGCAGGGTGAAGAGGTTGTGACCGATGATTACGTCGCAATTGCCCAGGTGGGCCAGTAGCGCAGCCTGAGTTTCGCTTACCAGCGCCTCAAAATTAGCCGGAATTTCCCCGGCGGCCAGCATCCGGTTAAAAGCGCCAACAACTTTACCCCGCGAACCTGCCAGCGGTTCGGCGCAATAGGTGACCCCCGGCTGCACCGAGTCGCCCCGCCCGGCTACCACTGTAACCTGGTGGCCTAACGCCGTTAAAACCCGGGCGTGGTGATAAATTGTTGTTTCCACACCGCCCACCACCGGCGGAGCAGCATAGTGGATTATTCCGATGTGCATAGTCTTATCTCTAACTCAAGTTGCCACCTGTATCATCAAACCGGGGAGTAGGAAGTAAGCAGTAGGGATTAGGGGTAAAATCTTCATACTCCCTACTCCATACTTCCTACTTCTGGCTTACTTGGCGCTGGATCATTGATTTTTTGACTGTTGGTTGGTTAGGTAGCAACTTAGGTTATCTCTAATTGAAATTAGCCAGAACTTCGGTTAATTTTTTCTCCAGAACTTCAAGAGAGAAGTGTGCTTGGGCCAGGGCGTAGTTTTTTTCAGTCATTGCTTGAACTTGTTCCGGGTTGTTTAGCAGTTCTTTGGTTTTTTCGACCGCTTTATCATTGACAAAGCCGTCCAGTTCGATGAACTCAAAGCCCAGGGGTTCGATATCGGCATTGTAAACCGGGTAGCGATTGACCACGGTCAGGCGATTGAAGTAAACGGCTTCCAGTAGAGCGTTGCCAAAACCCTCGTAAGTGCTGGGGTAGGTGACCAAGTCGGCATGGGGATAGGCGTCCCATAAGGTGTAGATTTTATGGCTGTTGGCCGTGGTTCGTTCGGTTCCGATGAGGTGGTCAATCAAACACAAATCGACTTTCATTACGCCGGCCTCGCGCTTAAGCCAGTGCCAATATTCTAACCCCTCATCGTGAGCGCGGTGGGTGATGAAAAGATGCTTGTTGGGCATATCCAGACGATGGACCAGTGAAAGAGCCATTTCAATGCCCTTACGCTGGATGACTCGGGTGGGTTGCAAAATAAAGAGATCGTCCTTGGTTAAACCAAGAACTTTTCTCAAGTCCTGGCTGTATTGATCTATAGCCGGCGGCGGGGTAGCAAAATCATGAACGTTGGGAATTACCACAGAGTCGATACCGCGTCGGGCATTTAGCCGTCGTTGGGCAATGGTGTTGATGGAGATATGCTGAATGGAGGGCAGTTTGGCCGGAAAGGCCGTATCGAGCAAATCCAAAACGGCGTTGCTTTGGTATTTGTGCCGCTCCCAAAAATAATCGTGGTGGTGGGCAATGGTGTCGATGCCCAACTAGGCAATCAGGCCGGTCAGGGTGACGCCAAGCGGCAAGTTCATAGGGATGGTCAGGGCATTCTCTACCACTATCAGGTCAAGCCGGTTAGAGCGGATAAAACTGCGTATGGGAGCGCGGATCTCATCGGCCATCTCATAAATCTCGTCAACCAATTTAACGCTATCGACTTGCTGTCGTCCCTCCCCAAAAGCGCTCTGGCTAAAGTTGATGATTGTTTGGTGGTCAAAGTGCAACTGGGGGATGAGCGTCCCCCCCGCTGCATAGCCCCCCAACTCTCCGGCACAGTAAAAAAGCTCGTGTCCCATCCGTTTGAATACGGTAGCCCACTTTTCCACTTCCAGCGAGACGCCGTCAGTGCCGTTTAGCCGGGTCGAGATAAAACAGATGCGCATATTGTGTCTCTCCAAAGAGTATCGTTTATCTGTATTCCATAAATTTGCTAACAGACACCCGATTAATTTGACAACAATCACTTGCTCCCAGGTTGCAAGGTTGCACGGTAGCAGGGTTGCAAAGTAACAAGGTTACAAAGTAGCAAGGTTGCAGGGATACAACCCATCGTTTTTTGCAACCTTGCTACCCTGTTTTAGTGGGTTAGGCAGGTGGAAAGTTGAAAGAATTTAGTCAAATCAAAGATGTGTCCGTTAGTGAATTCCATAAATACTATTTTATGATCTTTGGCTTAAAAATCAAACAAGCATTTTCTAAAATGGCACGGATTTATAGTTTTGACATCCAAAACGTTTTGGACTATACTCAAAACGTTTCCAAAACGTTTTGGATAGGACCAAAGGTGATCATATCCTATGACGATCACACTTAAAGACATTGCTGCACAGGTAGGGAAATCAGTTACCACGGTTTCTCG
>JAJRVO010000383.1 GCA_024277275.1 Chloroflexota bacterium | reverse complement strand
GAGTACGGCGCAACCACCGGACGGCCTCGTCGCTGTGGTTGGCTGGACACGGTTGCGCTCAATCACGTTGTCTACCTCAACGGCTTTACTCACATTGCCCTGACCAAGTTAGATGTGCTGGACGGTCTACCGGAACTACAAATTTGCACCGGCTATCGCTTGCCGGACGATTCAGTTATCCAGCACGTACCCGACACGCCGGTTTACGAAACCGTTGAACCGCTGTATGAAAGCTGGCCCGGCTGGCCCAAAAATTCAACCAACACCGCTCGCGCCTGGAACGAACTCCCCCAAGAAGCCCAAAATTATCTCAAGCGTGTCGAGGAGTTATCCGGCGTACCTATAAAATACGTCTCCGTTGGTCCAGCGCGTGAAGAGATGTTTGAAAAATAAGGAGTAAATCACTATCCAATGAACAATTTTCTAACCGAGTTGACCGCCATCATTGCCGACCGGAAAGCCAATCCCAAACCCGGCTCGTACACCAATCAACTGCTGGCAGACAAAGCCAAAGCCGCCCAAAAAGTCGGCGAGGAAGCGACAGAGGTGGTTGTGGCCGCGCTGGCTCAATCGGATGAGCGATTGGTAGAGGAGATGGCCGATTTAATCTATCACAGCCTGGTTCTGCTGGAAAGCAGAGATTTAAGCTGGGCTGATGTAATTGCCGTTTTGGAAAAACGTCACCGTTGATCAGTAAAATGCTAAACAATCTGAGAAACAACCGGACAATTCTACTCGCTGTAATCGCCGCGTTTTTTGTCATCCTGGCAATTGCCGTGGGAATGATTACCTTTCAGTGGGGCCGGCAAGCGTCTATTGCCGGCCAGACAAACGACGGTACGCCCGCCTCCGACGCCGCTTTAGACGCCGCCACCCCTGTCCCTACCCCCGATATTGTAACTAACACGCCCACAACCACCCCTACACCCATAGCGACCGCTACCCCTACGCCCACCCCCAGTCCAACATCTACTCCCACCCCAACGCCCACGCCAACCCCTATCGTGGTGATTACCCACGTTAACGCCCTGGGTCGACTGGAAACCACCGAGTTTGTTATGCGCACGGTCATTGACCTGGCTAACGAACCGACTAACGTCTGGCAAGAGATTTTTGGCAGCGACCAGCTAATGCTGGTGGCCGAAGGGAAAGTGGTAGCCGGCTTTGACCTGGACAAAGTATCTAAAGACGACGTAATTGTCCGGGGCGCCAAAGTTGAAATCACGCTACCCGCCACAGAGGTTCTCTACAGCCGCATCGATAATGAGCGCACCCACGTCTACCAGCGCGAAACAGGGTTATTTGTCGAACCGGACAAAACGTTGGAAGGCCGGGCGCGCCTGCTGGCAGAAAAAGCGCTGGTAGATTGGGCCATTGAACGCGACATTCATAAAGCAGCCGAAAAGGCGGGTCGAGCTCAGATTGAAAACCTGTTGCGCTCGCTTGGTTTCACCGAAATCACCATCAATGTGAAAAAGAAGGAACTGTGAACAAATCACATGAGAGAGAGGGCGCTGTGAAGGAGTCGCAACAGAAACAATACTGGCTTTTTGGGTGTCTGGCAGTTGGGGCTTTACTGGGTATCGGCGCGGTTGCATTTCTGCTTGGCGGGGTCGTTGGCCGGCCTGTTTCACCAGACCCTACCGCTACCCCTTTGCCGCCGCCGGTGGTCAATATTCAGGTTATCAAATCGCAAGCTGAACTGACCACCGTTGAGTACAGTACCATCACCGAGATTTATAACGAAACCGCGCCCGAAGGTTGGTTTGACGACTGGTTGGGCAACAAAGAACGGATACTTATGCTGGTCTATGGCGATGTGGGGGCCGGGTTCGACCTGGACAAAATAGAGCCGGAGCACATCTGGACCGACGGAACTCGCGTTCGCCTGGTTTTGCCGGCTCCCGAAATTCTGACCACCCAAATTGACTTTGAACGCACCCACGTTGTTTATTACGAGAACAGCCTGATTTTTGACGACAGCAACCCCAACCTGCAAGGCAAAGCCCTGGAACAAGCCCAAGCCGCTATACAAGACGCCGCCCTGCGAGAAGGGGTTCTTGAACGGGCCAATGAACACGGCCAACTTTATTTTGAAAACTTTCTCTACGCTTTGGGCTTTACCGATGTTGAAGTTGTGGTTGACGCTCAGATATTTAAGGAATAAAAACAAGCGGAATGGTTAAGAATTGGCTGACACTTTTTATTCGGACGAATGACGTACGACTTATTTCTTGCTAAAAGTCATTCGTCGTCCGTCGCCCGTCCAAATTTGTCAACCTATTTTGACCACCTTTTGAACCATCCCAAACAAACCAAATAACAAAAACGGAGGAGATAATTATGCCAACAGCTTTATTATCCGTCTCGGATAAAAGTGGATTAACAGAATTTGCTCAAACCCTGTCCCAACTGGGTTGGAAACTGGTTGCCAGTGGAGGCACAGCCAGAACCCTGACCGAAGCCGGGCTGGAAGTTACGGACGTAGCCCAAGTAACCGGCGCGCAGGAGATGCTGGGAGGTCGAGTCAAAACCTTGCATCCGGTTATTCACGCCGGTATCCTGGCCCGCCCCAGCGAAGAAGACCGGACCGAACTGGCCGACCACAACATCAACGAAATCGACATGGTGGTTTGCAACCTTTACCCCTTTCAAAAAACAGTTGCCAAACCCGGCGTGTCGCTCAACGAGGCCATTGAGCAAATTGATATTGGCGGCGTCACCCTGTTAAGAGCCGCAGCCAAAAATTTTGTCCGCGTCAGCGTTATCTGTGACCCGGCCGACTACGCTCCCGTTGCTCAGGAGTTACGCGAACACGGGTTTGTTTCCACCAATCGTCGAGCCGAGTTATCCCGCAAAGCATTTGCGCGCACGGCCCAATACGATGTGGCTATTACCAACTACCTCTCCGGCCAATCCGATAGTGGGCTGCCGTCCAGATACGCCTCTTCTCTGGTCAAAATTCAAGATATGCGCTACGGGGAAAATCCCCACCAGGCCGCTGCTCTCTACGCTGCGGACGAGAGCATTGGGCCATTGGGAGGCGCGTTATTGCAGGGCAAAGCCTTAAGTTACAACAATATGCTGGACCTGGACGCCGCCTGGGATGCCGCCCAGGCATTTGCCGAGCCGGGCGTGGTCATTGTCAAGCACCTGTCGCCCTGCGGCATTGCTATTGGCGACTCGCCGGCGGCGGCCTTTCCGCCGGCCCTGGCCTCTGATCCGGTCAGCGCCTTTGGCGGGGTCATCGCCGTAAACCGGGAATTTGGCGCGGATATTGCCAATGCTCTAGGCGACTTGTTTGTCGAGGCTATTGCCGCGCCTGCGTTCAGCCAAGAAGCGCGGGAGATTTTATCCAGTCGAAAAAACTGTCGCTTATTGGAGATTAAAGAACCTGTTGAGGCAGCCGTGGAGTTTAGAGCCATTGCCGGGGGCGTGCTGGTTCAGCAGCGCGACACCGGAGACCCCGCTAACGGCGAGTGGCGCGTGGTCACAGAAAGACAACCCTCAGACAGCGAGATGG
>JAJRVO010000382.1 GCA_024277275.1 Chloroflexota bacterium | reverse complement strand
TAATTGGGGCAAACGGAGCCGGAAAAACCACTTTGTTTCGGATGATTGTGGGTCAAGAGCAGCCTGATGGTGGAGAATTAACCGTCGGCAGCACGGTTGAATCGGCCTACGTGGATCAGAGCCGCGATACCTTAGACCCCAACAAAACGGTGTGGGAAGAGATTTCTGATGGGTTGGATCAGCTTGCCCTGGGCAGCCGTACCGTAAATTCACGCGCCTATGTGGCCCGCTTTAACTTTTCCGGCTCCGACCAGCAAAAGCTGGTGGGCGTGTTATCCGGCGGCGAGCGGAACCGGCTACACCTGGCTAAAATGTTAAAATCGGGAGCCAATTTGTTACTGCTTGATGAGCCGACCAATGATTTGGATGTCAACACGTTGCGCGCCCTGGAAGAGGCCCTGGAAAATTTTGCCGGATGCGCCGTGATTATTTCTCACGATCGCTGGTTTTTGGATCGCATCGCTACCCACATTTTGGCTTTTGAGGGCGATAGCCAGGCCATCTGGTTCCCCGGCAACTACAGCGAGTATGAAGCCGACCGTCGCAAACGTTTGGGCGCGGCGGCTAATCGCCCCCACAGAATTACCTATCGCAAGCTGCGACGGACATAAGCTATCGGGTGAATTTGCGAATGGCGAATGGCGAATCTGGCTCATTATTCGCCGTTTCGCCATTCGTTCATTCGCCAATCCGGTTTGTTCGGGTTAGGGTTTTTAAAGCCCTAAAGGTCTGTGGTGTTGAACGCCAATTACTCCATATTCAACACTTCAGTGATATGCTCCAGCGCCCAGTCAACATCCTCGCGTTTGATGACCAGCGGCGGGGCGAAACGAATGACAGTTTGGTGCGTCTCTTTGCACAAAATTCCTCTGTCTTGCAGGGCCTCGCAAAAGCGCCTGGCGCCGCCTGCTTCCGGTTTTAGCTCGACTCCGATTAGCAAGCCCCGGCCTCGAACCTCTTTGACGTGGGGACTGGGAATTTCGGCCAGACGCTCCTGAAAATATTCGCCCAACTCATTGGCGTTGTCTATCAGTCCCTCTTCGGTTAGCACGGTCAGGGCCTCACTAGCGACGGCTGCGCCCAGAGGGTTGCCGCCAAAGGTGCTGCCGTGGTCGCCGGGTCGAAAAAGGCCCAGAATCTCTTTTGAAGCTAAAACCGCCGAGACCGGATAAAAGCCCCCCGACAGCGCCTTGCCGATAATGGCAACATCAGGGCGCACTTCCTCGTGGTCGCAGGCAAAGAGTTTGCCGGTGCGCCCCAGCCCCGTTTGGATTTCGTCGGCCATAAACAGCACGTTGTGCTTGTCGCAAATTTGCCTGACCTTTTTTAGATAGCCCTGAGGCGGTACAATGACCCCGCCCTCGCCCTGAATAGGTTCGACCATAAAGGCC
Organism: Chloroflexota bacterium; assembly: GCA_024277275.1. Taxonomy (GTDB): domain Bacteria; phylum Chloroflexota; class Anaerolineae; order 4572-78; family J111; genus JAJRVO01. Next base: position 2,731 of record JAJRVO010000382.1, on the reverse strand, counting down.
ACGGTGTTGGGCGTGATGGCCGCTTCCAGCGCTCTGGCATCGCCAAAGGGGATGTTAATAAAACCGGGCGGGAAGGGGCCAAAGTCTTCTTTGTATTGCGCTTCTGACGAAAAGCCAACGACAGTAATTGTCCGCCCGTGAAAGTTACCGTCGCAGACAATGATTTCGGCCTGATCCGGCTCGACGCCTTTGACCCGGTAGCCCCATTTGCGGGCGGCTTTTAAGGCCGTTTCCACTGCCTCCGCGCCGGTGTTCATTGGTAATGTCATTTCGTAGCCGGTTGTTTCGCAGAGAGTTTGGTAGAATTTACCCAATTTGTCATTGCGAAATGCGCGGGAGGTAAGGGTCATTTGTTGGGCTTGCTCCGACAGCGCTTTGACCAGGCGGGGATGACAATGCCCCTGGTTTACGGCAGAATAGGCGCTGAGGCAATCCATAAACTTGTTGCCGTCAACGTCGTAAACCCAAACGCCATCTCCTCTTTCAAGCACAACATCAAGGGGCTGATAGTTGTGCGCTCCGTATTGGTCCTCAAGCGAAATATAATCAGCGGTGTTCATTAATTTTACTCCTTGTCATTAAGGTAATAGTTGGGCTACAGTGCCACATGCCGGATTGTACCACATTATGCAGAAGACTTACCAACCAGATTGCCGTACTTTGGGTAATAAAGTAATGTATAACCGGGAAGTATGGAGTAGGAAGTATGGAGTAGGAAGTAGGAAGTAGGAAGTAGGGAGTAGGAAGTAAGGAGTAGGTCAAATTCTCCCTACTCCCTACTCCCTTCTTCTTACTTCATTACTTTTGGCTCTGGTCTGGTCGTGAAATGGTCTTGCCCAGGTTAGAATGGCTGAACCTGGTTTCGTTCGGTTTTCTCAATTGGTGGGTATATCGTATAATGTGCGTGGCTGAGGAGAGTACAAATCCAAAATCTAAAATCTAAAATCCAAAATACAGATTGGCGACCGTGGGTGGCGGGGGTGTTAGTTGCTGTGGTGTTGGCGGCTTTGTGGATACCTTTGTCTAAATTGGGGGTCGATTCTGTAATATTGCGAGAGCAAATTGAACGGATGGGACCATTTGCGCCGGCGGCGTTCTTTTTGCTCAATGTGGCCCAGATAGTGGTTGCTCCAATCCCAGGCTATCCGGTGCAGGTTTTGGGCTGAATTTTGTTTGGCTTTATCCCCGGTTCTATTTATACGGTGGGAGGGATGACCGCGGGCGGCGTTTTGGCCGCCTGGCTGTGGCGTCGATTGGGCCGACCCTGGCTGAAAAAACGCCTGGGGGCGGAAACGCTGGAACAGTGGAGCCAAACAATCCATATCGACTCGTTTTGGACGTGGTGGGTTATTCTACTCATTCCACTGGGCGATGTCCCATATTTTTTTGCCGGGTTGGGCCGTATTCGGTTAAGCAAGTTTGCTTTAGCTATTTTAACCAGCCGTGGACCGTTTACGGTGTTGATTGTCTGGGCAGGCCACAGAGTGGTCGATTTTCCCTTAATATGGGTGGCGTTGCTCATGGCGCTGGTAGGCATAATTGTTATTATTGGCTTTAGCCAGGCCGGACGTATTGAAGCCTGGGGGCGGGCTTATGTGGCCCGCCAAGTTGCAGATCAGGCCGACTCGGTAAAGCCTGAGGCGTAAATTGCGGATCGTAATTTGTAAATTCAAAACCCAAAACCTAAAATCAGGTAATTTGGTGTAAAAAACGCTTGACATTGCCCTACTGTTTGTGCTATTCTTCCCCATATATTTTTAAATCCATACTTTTGAAAGGCTTACTTTAATATGAGACGTGAGCGTGTCTCCGATGACATTTATGTTTTCACCAGCGATTTGTATGCTCAGGTTACGGCCTCGGCAGTGGTTACGCGGGATGGAATAGTGGTAATAGATACGTTACCTTTTGGCGTGGAAACTCTGGAGATGATTGGCTATTTAAATTCTCTGGGTATGGGGCCAATAAAATATTTGGTAAATACCCATTGGCATGGCGATCATATTAACGGCAACTACCTGTTTGACGATTCGGTGGAGTTGGTTTGCCATAAAAAATGCCAGCAAGCTATGCAAGAATTTGCCCCGTTTGCCTTAGATGAGGCTAAAGAAACAACCCCCCTCCTTGAAGAAGCTGAAATTCGGGTTCCCAATGTGGTTTTTGAAGATGGCAAAATGGTGCTGCATGTTGGCAATAAATCTGTAGAAGTGGCCCTTACGCCGGGCCATACCTGGGACTCTACGGTGGCCTACGTTAGAGAAGATAAAGTGCTTTTAGCCGCCGATACGGTTATGCCGGTTCCTTATTTTGTGTGGGGCGATCGTCACAAGTTTAAAGAATCGCTGGATGCTTTAAGGAATTATAACCTTGAAAGCATTGTGCAAGGGCACGGCGAGGTTTTGCTGCGTGGCGAGATTCCAATGGCCATTGAGTCGAGCATTAGTTATTTAAATGTTCTTGAAGAGAAGGTAACAGAGATTGTTGAAAAAGGTAAGGGCAAAAGGGTCTTAAATCAACTCACCATTGATGATTGCGGCAAAAGCCGCATTCCCTTAAACGGCCTGGTTCAAGACTTACACCGGGCTAACGCCTATGCCCTATATGATGAGCTTATGGGAAACAACGGGTGAGTTATGAGTTTATTGAGTTGGGTGAGTTGGGTGAGTTGGGTGAGTTGTTAACTCACAAAACTCACAAAACTCACAAAACTCACTAAACTCACTAAACTCAC
>JAJRVO010000027.1 GCA_024277275.1 Chloroflexota bacterium | reverse complement strand
TTGGGCTGGTTTTTGCCGGCTTAAGAGCAGAATTGGCAGAATTAACGAATCAAAATTCTATCATTCTGGAAATTCTGCTCTTAAATACCCGCAATTGCAACAATTTTTACACCCTAATTGTCAAACCGGGAATTGCTGCATTGTATTCTTGTTTGAGCGCGGCCAATGGCTTCGGCGATAGATAGTCGTAAGTCGTCGTTGATCGATTTTAGTTCATCGCTGATGCTCATAGTTTGATTATACACGAGACAGTTACAATAAAAAAATAGTTACCGCAAGTCAATAACGCCCATTGTTCATATGGGGCTACCAACTTAAGCCACAATAGTGATGGTTGCAGTTTTGAAATTGCAACCGGGTTGGGTTAATGAAATAGCCTCGATATCTTATTGTCGTTTACATTTTAGTTATGGTATAATGAAACAGCTTTATGTCTCATTATAAACAGGTTTCATTTAGGGTTATTAAACGTGTTTGAATTTCTTGGTAGTCCGGCCGTAGTTTTAGTTTACTACCTCTTTACATTTTTTGGCATAGAGGCTGCCCTGGTTATTGCCTGGGGACAGTGGCGGCGCAGCGACTCGTTTAGGGCGTACCGGCTTACGGTTGCCTTTGGCAGTCTCACCGTTTTGCGGGTGATGTTCTTTTTGCTGGCCGCTATTGGCGGAAGTTCAGCCGCCATTGCCGGCGCCTGGATTCCGCCCTTTGAACGGGTGGTGGCTATTTCCAGTTTGGGCTTTTTAATATGGGGCTTTACGCCATATTTTAGAAACAAAGAATTTGTCGGCAACACAATACTGGCTCTAAACACTGTTTTTGCCTTTATCTTCTACTTTTTGGCCGTGTGGCGTTGGGGCGGCGTTTCTGATTTTAACCAGACCGGTTGGGAAATCTTTTTTGTCATTTTCTGGCAAATGCCCCTGGTTCTCTTTGGCGTGGTTAGCTGCGCTATGAAGTTGGATGATGAACGCACCTTTGCCCTTTTTGGTTTTGGCACCATCTTTGTGGGATATCTGCTTCACCTTTTCCTGATTTCACAGTACGTTCTGCCCCACGCTCCGGTCTGGGTCCGCGTGGCAGAGTTGTTTGCCTACCCCCTCTTTGCGGTTGCCATTTATCAGGGCGCTATTCAATCGCTTAGCGCCCGAAGCCGGGAACTGCAAAATTTAAGCCAGGTTTCACTCGACCAGATTAAGGGTTTAATCAGCCTTTTTGAAGCGACTAAAGAAATTAGTTCCTCGCTCGATATGTCCAGCGTGCTTGATGGCGCGGCCCAAAGCGTGGCCGAAGCCCTTGAAGCCGATCAATGCGCCGTTGCTTTGCCCGAAAACAGCGATGATATGTCTCAATTGCGACTGGTCTCCATTTACAACCCCAGCCGTAAGGGGCGCGGAGAGTCGGTTACATTTCCCCTTAACGATCAGCAAGCCATTAAACATGCCCTCAAGCGCAAATATCAGGTAGAGGTTGACGAGTATCAGGATAATAGCCAGATTCGGATGCTCTTTACCCTGATGGGCGCCCCCGATGTAGGGCCTTTGATTGTTCAACCTTTGCTGAAAGGGGATGAGCCAATTGGGGTGCTTATCCTGGGCAATGCTATTTCAAAGCGCGTCTTTACCGCTACCGAGGCCGAACTCTGCAAAACCCTGGCCGACCAAATCTCTATTGCCATTGACCATTCTAAAGAGTACGCGGCAGTTTCCAACAAGGCCCAGCAACTATCGTGGACATTGCGCAACCAGGAGTTGGAGTCGGGCAAACGTTTGGCCGCTATGGAAACCGAGCTAAAAAAGAGTCGAGAGGAAGTGTCTCTTTTTGCCCAACGCCTGCATGACTATGAAACTGCCCAAAAAGATAACGAAGCGAGTCTTAAAAAATATAAAGAGCGAATTGCCAGGTTAGAAAAAGCCATCGACAGGGCCAAGTCCGAAGTTGAAAAATCGAGCCAAAAAGACAAGCAAATTAACACGCTCTCCGTTGAGGTTGAAGGGCATAAAACCCAACTGGAAAAACTGGAAACAGAGCGGCAGGAGTTGGCGGCAAAAGTTGAAGACCTGGAACAAGAAGCGCTTGAGATTGAACGCCTAAATGAGGCTTTGGAAACCAGCAACCAACGCTCCCGTAAATTGGCCCGCGCTTTAAAACAAGCTCGCGCTCAAAAACAACAGGCTGCGCCGGTACCCGCCGCCCTATCCAGCGCCGAGGTTAGCGCTGAACTGGAAGATTTAAGCTGCGGCGTTATTATCAGCGACCTCCACCAAAAAATTAACCGGGTCAATGCGGTTGCCAGCGATATGGTGGCTAAAAAGAGCCGGCAACTTATTGGCGATGACCTGTCAGTCATTGCTAAAGATGATCGCTGGCAGCAGGCGCTTAACCAGTTATACACCGGCCAGGAGACAATGGTCACCACAACGTTTAATATTGGCGACAATGTACTCAGGGCCACAGTCAGCCCAATGGCCTCTACAGAGGGCGACGGCAAAGAAGGGTGGGTTGCCATTCTTTACGATATTACCGCCGAAGCGGAAAGCCAGCGGGCCAGGGATGAGTTTATAGCCTCGCTTTCACAAGAACTGCGCACGCCCATGACGTCCATCACCGGCTACACGGACTTACTGGTTGGCGAATCGGTTGGTATGCTGGGCGAAATGCAGCGCAAGTTTTTGCAGCGGATTAAAGCCAACATTGAGCGCATGAATATCATGCTCAATGATTTAATCGGCGTCACTGCCATCGATGCCGGTCAGTTGGAAATCCGCCCTTCTGTGGTGGATATAGCCGAAGTTATCGAAGATACAATCATCGGGGCCAGGGCGCAACCGGAAGAAAATGCAATCACGCTCGATATGAACGTTCCCGAAGATATCCCTCCGGTTGAAGCCGACCCCGACTCGGTCCGGCAAATTATGAGCAACCTGCTTGGCAACGCCATTAAATCCACACCGGCGGGTGGGTCGATAGAGATATCCACCACCATTCACGAAGAAAATGGCGACTCGCCGCTTGCAGCGGAACTGATGGCATTCCTGATGATTTCTATCAAGGACTCCGGCGGCGGCATTGCCGAAAAAGACCTGGACCGGGTCTTTGAAAGGTTTTATCGCGCAGAACGCCCGCTTATTGAGGGCTTGGGCGAAACCGGGGTGGGATTATCCATTGTTAAATCGCTGGTGGAGGCCCATGGGGGACGGGTATGGGTAGACACCGAAATTGGCAACGGCTCTGTTTTTAGTTTTTTGCTGCCCATTAGCGAGCAATTTGATGACCCCTGGTTAGAGGTCGATATTCCACCGCTTGACCTTAACTCTGATTAGTTGAACAGACGCTTATTTTTTGGGCAAGAAAATTTTGTGCAACCGGGCAGTAAGAAGTAGGGAGTAGGGAGTAAGGATTTTGCCCGTACTTCTTACTTCTTACTCCTTACTCCCCTACCTTCAGGTTAGGTGAATCTATGGAACCTTTACAAAACGGAAACGAAACAACCTCTCCTTTGCAGCGCATTGCTATTGGGGCGGGCGCGCTTATGGTTGTGATTCTCACGGTGGTGGCCGCTGTATTTTTGGCGATGCAGGACTTGCCACAGGACGAGGAGCCTACGCAGGTAGTTCGCGTAAGTCCAACCCCCTTTGCCGTCACTGATACACCTGTGCCGGCTCTGCCAACACCCACTTCAACGCCGGTTCCCCCGCCAACCGATACGCCCTTAATTCCCCCCCTCGGTCCAACCGATACCCCCTTGCCGCCGCCAACCGAGTCGCCGCCAACACAGCCCCCTCCCCCGCCAACCGATACCCCTGAGCCGGCTTCTCCTACCTTTACGCCCCCCCCACCGCCTCCAACGCTAACGCCAACACCGGCAGCGCTAACAAATTATGACGACCCGCCGCCATCAGGTTGGGTGGCTTACGTTGTCCAGGTAAGGGAAGATTTTAGCTCGTTGGCAGAAAGAACTAATACCAGCGTTTTTGATTTGCAACAGGCCAATTGCCTGCATTCTATTCAATCGGGAGACACCATTTACCTGCCTTTTAATCCTCCCCCACCCACGGCAACCGGCACGCGCCGCCCTACGCCACGGCCAGGCCCTACCCCAACCCGAACCTCAACCCCTATCAGCCCTATCATCAATAACGTCATTCCCGACAGAGTTGATGAGCAAGAAAACGGCGAAGGATATCTTGTCACCATTTTGGGTAAAAATTTTAGACCCGCCGAGGCCGGTTTTACCGTTGCACTCAGAGGACCGCAAAACCTGACGCTCCAACTCAAGGGGATAGGATCTAACACCAGCTTTGACGCGCTTGTGCCGCCTGGCTTGCCGGCCGGTATTTACGATATAATAATCACCAACCCCAATAACCGGTCGGGAGTCCGGGAATCGGGCTTTATTATTGGCGAGGCCGTACCCACGCCTACCACCGCTCCCGGTCCCACTATAACCAACGTTAATCCCGATGAAGGTCTCAACGATCAGGAACGCACCATAGAAATTAAGGGCGCAAACTTTAAACCTGATGACCCCGATTTTCGGGTTGAGCTTAGACTTGGGCAGGATGTTACCGTAGAACTTGAGCTGGTTGGTTCGGCTTCCAGCACGTCCTTTAATGCCACTGTACCGCTCGGTTTAACAGCCGGATTATACGACTTGTGGGTCATCAATCCCGACGATCAGGAAGATGTAGAACCGGCAGCCTACGAGTCAAAAGACCCCCCGTAACGTCAACCCGGTTGACGGACACATTCTCGATTTGAAAATCAAATTTGCTAACGCGCAATTGCGGAAGTTTTTTATGAGAGTCTTTAACATTGTAGATCGGTTCTCCATTGTTGTGCTCGCTCTACTGATTCTTGCCGGATGCAGTAGCGCCGGCCCGCCGGTCAGCTTGAGCCAAATACCTGTTCCGCCTGACCTCGCTGTCTACGAGGGAGCGGAAGAGTCGACTTTTGATACGCTTATTATCGCATTGGAGCAAGCGTTTGAAATTCAACCTCAGAAAGCCGATATCCAGTACTACTGGATGCCCGAAGCTATAACTTGGGAGCAAGTCGAACAATTTTATCAAAGCGCTCTTGCTAATACCGACTGGACCATTAAAGAGCCGGCCGCTTTTAATATAGCCCGCTGGATGCGAGACAGCAGCGCCGGTAAACAGGTGTTTGTGGTTAGCGCCATTCCAATTAGCGCCGGCGAGGGGCATATCCTGGTGGTTATATTGGCTTCACCGTGAGGAACAGCGGTGTTGCCGGGTTGCTCAATGGAGGTAAGGGGGAAGTAGGAGAAATACTCCCTACTTTATTGAGGTCGCTCTCTGTTGACCGAAAAATCAAAAATGTCCGGGCGGTAGTAGTGACCAGTGGTATCCAGGGTCATCCGTTCCTTGTCAATCTCTGTCAGGTCGATTTCGGCAGTCACGATGGTTTCCTGGTCATACACAGGCCCGGCTACGTAGCGTCCATCCGGGGCGATGATGGCGCTGCCTCCGTTGAGGATGAGTTTGTCTGGGGTTTTAGCCAATTCGGCGGGTACTTCAAACTGAGACGGCAAATCTCTGACTTCCATAATTAGCCCCGCAGCCAACACAAAACACCGGCCCTCAAAGGCATAGTGCCGGCTGGCAATTTGGTGCATCTCTTTTGCGCCAGGCCAGACGGCAATATGAATCTGCTCGCCGCTGTGATGCAACGCTTGCCTTGATAACGGCATCCAGTGTTCCCAACAAACCAGCCCCCCCACCCGGCCAAGCGAGGTCTCTACCGCTTGCAGGCCCATCGCGTCGCCCGGTCCCCAAATCAATCGCTCGGTGTAGGTGGGGACCAGTTTTCGGTGATGGTTGATGATTTCACCGTGGGGGTTAAATGTCAGCAGGGTGTTGTACAATGTACCGCTACCCGGCCCTGTCTCAACCTTTTCATTGACCCCAATGGTAATGATTACCTTCAGCGCTTCGGCCAGTTGAGCCAATGCTTTGGTTTCTGGACCAGGAACCACAATGCTATTTTGGCGCAACGCTGCAAAAACCTCTTTGGTAGGCGGGTGATCCCACAAAGCCGCGCCGGGGCAATAATCTAACCAGGCCGGGTAGCCCGGCAGCCAGGTTTCGCCAAAAGCAATCAGCTTGACCCCCTGGCCGGCCGCTTCTTTGACCAACTCCGTCGCTTTTTGCATACTCGCCGCCAGATTTAAATAAACCGGGCTTACCTGAATAATGCCAACTTTTATAGATTTTGACATGCTATTGTACCTTTAGATTTGGTGAGTTATTCAAGAATACGTTCAACACGGTATACTGTAATATCGCGGTTGACCCCCTTAAATTGCAGGTTTGTAATTGGGGTGGCTTCTATTCTATCTTGTATCGAGTTGTAGGTTTCCTGGCTAATCAGCACCTCTCCGGCTTTGGCGGCGCTGCAAATACGCGCTCCCAGGTTGGCCGCCTGTCCAATTACGGTGTAATCTGCGCGTTGGGGGCAACCCATCTCCCCAATGATAAGTTCGCCGGTAGCAATGCCAATTCCAACCGGGGTTGGTTTAACACCTCTATCCTGCCACATTTCCATAACCGTTTGATGAGCTTGCTGCATTTCCAGCCCTACGCGCACCGCTATCAAGGCATGATCGACCTGGGGAAAAGGGGCGCCAAATAAGGCCATAACCTCATCTCCTACAAATTTATCCAGGGTTCCCTCATGCGCCAGGATAACATCCGTCATTTGCCCCAAATAATGATTGATAAAACCTACCAGCAACTCAGGATCGGTGTTCTCGGCTAACTGAGTAGAACCGCGCAAATCGCCATAAAGCACGGTCAATATCGATCGTTCGCCCTTGAGAAAATCCACATCAGGACTGGCCAGCAATCGCTCCATAATATGCGGGTCTACAGACCGACCCAAGACCTGACGCAACCGGCGTCGCTCTATATTCTCAAAGATGGCTGTATCTATTTGGCTGCCAATAGCGCTCAATAAACGCCGGTCATCAGAAGTAAACCCTCCCTGGTGGCGACCGTTGGCTACGCCCAAAACGCCAATAATCTGGTCGTTTAAAATAAGGGGCAAACACATCAACGAGCGCAATTCATCGCCCAGGTTGTTGCGGTAGAGGAGTTCTGTCTTCTGTAGCGACTCGTTAGCAAATTGGTTGATGCATTCAAAATGAGCGGCTATTTGGAAAAGGTCGTCGTGGGTGGCGGCCCTAAGCTCTAACTGTTGACCGCTGTTATCATACAGCATGGTAAAGCCCATTTCCGCATCAATTACCCGGCACACTTCTTGCAAAACTGCATTGAGCATCTCATCAAACGGGAGACCCTGGTCGCGAATATGATCAATGCGATAGATGGCCTCCAGTTCCTTAACGTGCTGCTTGAGTTCATGATCGGCATAGCCCTGAATTACCGCCGAGTCGACCATACTCTCGGCGGTTTCAAACAGCTTGATATCATTTTGACTGAATGAGGATTGCCTACGAGCCAGTAACAAACAGCCCAACCGTTCGTCTTCGCGCATAATAATTGGCACGGCTGCCAACCGCAATGACTCAGGCAAATGAACCGCTTCTAACCCCGGCGTTGAGTTATCCCAGATGGTAATCTGATCAAGATTAGCCGCTTTCCGGGCTAACTCAGGGGTGATGAACTGTCTCAAATTACCTTGTTGGGAGTTTCGGTTGTTAATGGCTTTTAGTTCTATTTGTCCGGTTTCTCGGTCCAACAAGGAGATTGAACAGAGATCAACTTGCAAGTGATTAGTGAGAGCAGTAACAATTGCCGCCAGCATAGCCGCTGGATCAGGAGCGGTATCGCGGATGTGGTCAATAGCCATAACCAAATCCAGTTCTCTTTGTTTTAACTCAAGCGCTTCCTGTAAAGTTTTTAACTTATCTTGACTCATACTGTCTCCTACTATCTTCAAAACAATTTTATAAAGCCCGACACTGCTAACCAATCGTAAATCCAAAATCCAAAATCGCAAATCGGTATAGCGCTTTAGCCATGCTTCATTAAATCATCATACTCGTTTTGAACCAGGGTAATAAACTGCTGCGCCAAAAATGATTGAAGACGCCCGGCGTGTGAAGCCGCCACAATTTTACGCTTTGGCGTAGCATCGCTCACCGAGTGATATGTTATTTGTTCAGAGGTATCGCTGGCGACCAACATTTGCGGAACTAATGAGACACCCAAGCCAAGCGCAACGCAGCTTTGAACGGTTGACAATTGCGAGGTGTGGCAGACAATTTCTAAATTAACGTCTTGTTGATAACAAAATGATTGCACCTGCTCGCCCAGGCAGTGTACCTCATTCAACGCGATAAAAGGGAAATCTTCAAGTTCCTTGACCTTGATTGAGGCGTTTGTTATCAATTTATGATGACGCGACGAGGCAACCAGCAGCGGTTCAGTAAACAATTCCAGGGTTACAATTAACTTATTGTTGATGGGAAGACTCATAATGCCGATATCCAGTTTGCCGCCAATCAGGTCGCGGACAAGGGCCTCGGTAAAATCTTCATACACCGACAACTCTGCGTGGGGGAACTTTTCGGCAAAGTTTTTAATAACCCCCGGCAGAAGAAATGGCGCAATTGTGGGGATAAACCCCACCGCCAGATGACCATGTCCCTGGTTAATTTCCTGGCTCAAGTTCCGCTTAACATCCTGAAGCTCGGCCAGAATAGACCGCGCTCTAGGCAATAGCGCCTGACCGGCTTCCGTCAAAGTTACGGTACGTCCCAATCGATCAAAGAGTTGCCGGCCCAACTCTTGCTCAAGCTTCATGATTTGCTGGCTAAGCGAAGGCTGAGCCACATTGCAGCGTTTGGCAGCCCGGCTAAATCCGCTTGTTTCTGCTATAGCCACAAAATAGGTCAGTTGATGTATTTCCATAGCTCTTATCTATCTCTAAAATATTTGTTGATAACAGTAGACTATACCTTGATTGTCTATTTGTCAATGATACATGTCAGTCCGACTTGGTCCAACTTTTTGACGCGCCTATGATGCGCATTAGCCACAGATAGAATGATAAAATGTGACGTAAAGAACAAGAATTTCTTATAGGTTTTAACTATGAGAGTGATAGTAAATTTATATTTGACACCTATAGCCTTGATGCTCTATAATAATTGCGAGATGAGTCGGTAATTGTTTAGGTCGTTTTGTTCAACCGGACAAAGGACAATGGGCGAACGATAAAAAACCTGTTCTATCATTTCGTTCGTCCACCATCGTCCGTCATTCGTCTTTTTTAACGACTACCTTGAATTACCGAATCCCCTCATCTCAACTAATAATAAACTGTAACCGTTTTATTAAAAAGGGAGATAAAAATGACCGAACGTAAACAATTAACAACTGCTCACGGTAATCCCGTTGGAGACAACCAAAATTCTCTAACAGCCGGCCCGCGTGGCCCGCTGTTAATGCAGGATTACCAACTGTTGGAAAAAATGGCCACCTTTAACCGGGAGCGTGTGCCAGAACGGATTGTACATGCTAAAGGCTCCGGCGCTTTTGGTACATTCACTGTTACAAATGATATTAGCAAGTACACAAAAGCCAATATCTTCTCTGAGGTTGGCAAACAAACGGATTGTTTGTTGCGTTTTTCTACCGTTGCCGGTGAACGCGGCGCTGCCGATGCCGAGCGCGATGTGCGCGGCTTTGCCGTGAAGTTCTACACCGAAGAAGGAAACTGGGATATGGTCGGCAATAACACCCCGGTCTTTTTTATCCGCGACCCCTACAAATTTAGCGATTTCATCCATACCCAAAAACGCGATCCAAAAACCAACATGCGCTCTAATACAGCCATGTGGGATTTCTGGTCGCTCTCCCCGGAAAGTCTGCACCAGATCACCATCCTCTTTAGCGACCGCGGGTTGCCCCAGGGCTATCGCTTTGTAAATGGCTACGGTAGTCACACCTATAGTTTCATCAACGCCGATAATGAACGGTTCTGGGTTAAGTTCCACTTTAAAACTATGCAAGGCATTAAAACCTGGACCAATGCCGAATCGGCCGAGATTGTTGGCAAAGACCGCGAGTCTTCTCAGCGTGATCTGTTTGAAGCCATTGAACAGGGCGACTATCCCAAGTGGCGGGTCAATGTTCAGGTTATGCCCGAAGAAGAAGCCGAAACCTACCACGTCAATCCCTTCGACTTGACCAAAGTTTGGCCGCACAGCGATTACCCGCTCATCGAAGTTGGGGTTATGGAACTTAACCGCAACGCCGAGAACTACTTTGCCGAAATTGAGCAAGCGGCTTTTGAACCGTCAAACATTGTGCCCGGCATTAGCTTCTCCCCGGATAAAATGCTACAGGCTCGGATTATGTCTTATGCCGATGCCCATCGCTATCGAATTGGCGTTAACTATGGCGCTCTGCCGGTCAACAAACCTCAGTGCCCGGTTCACACCTATCACCGGGATGGCAACATGCGGCTTGACGACAACTTTGGCGGCGCGGTTAATTACGAGCCAAACAGCATGGGCGGCCCGATTGAAGACCCAAAATATCTTGAACCGCCGCTGAAGATTTCCGGCGATGCCGATCGCTACAACCACCGCGATGGCAACGACGACTACACCCAACCCGGCAACCTGTTCCGCTTAATGAGCGATAACCAGAAAGAGCAGTTATTTAGCAACGTAGCAGAAGCTATGGAAGGCGTGCCGGAGCGCATTAAAGTGCGTCAACTTGTACATTACTACAAAGCCGACCCCGCCTATGCCGGTGGCGTGGCGGAAAAACTGGGGCTTGATACAACTCAGGTTGCTGCCTGGGCTGACCTGTCGCTTGAAAATTTGATCCACAATACCAGCGAAGAAAGATACGGCGCAAAAGCCGGATAAGCGGCTGAGGTCAAAGCCCTAAGTGGCTGAGGTCAAAGCCCTAAGCGGCTGAGAGCGTGTTTCTTAAAGACCGCAGAGGTTTTTTACGAGACATTTTTAAGCGAATTTGCCCCGGTTATGAACCTGACTTACAGTTAAAATCGGCTTCGGAAACCTCTGCGGTCTGGTCTACACGATTTAAGAAACACCTTCTGAGGTCAAAGCCCGGTAGTTCTACATAATAGTAGTGATAAAGGAGTCGCAAAGCTTGCTTTGCTCTGCAAGGCAAGCCTTGTGACTCCAAATTCATCACTACCTGTTGTTTTTCCTCTTACTTGCCCCCTAAAAGCTATAGCCCCACGCTTTTGTATTTATGATGACCGTACGCCAACCGTTTGCCTTAACTGTTGTAGTTCACTAAAATCCCCCCAGATTTCCCGAACTATACAAACGCCGCCCCATAAAAATCACGGAGAAAATGATGACCAACCTAAACGATAAATCTTTTACCACCCGAGCCGTCCATGCCGGAGAAAGACTCAACCTGGAAGGAGTCAACCCTGTTGTTTCCCCCATTCATCCCTCGGTTGGCTACACCTTTGCCGACTCCAAAGACCTGGATGCCGTATTGGGCAACCAAAAGGCAGGGTTTGTGTACTCAACCCGGTATACTAACCCAACGGTAACAGCTTTTGAAACCGCAATTGCTAACCTGGAAGGGACTGAAGACGCCTATGCCTTTTCCTCGGGTATGGCGGCCATTCATATGGCTTTATTAGCCGCGGGCGTCCGGGCCGGGACATCGATAGTTGCGGCTGCCGATGTGTATGGCGCAACCTACACCCTCCTGCAAGATGTTTTTACAGCGTTGGGAGCCAGGGTTCATTTTGTCGACGTTCTGGACTTGGAAATGGTGTGTCGAACTGTGGCGCAAGAAAAGCCGGTCGCTTTGCTGGTCGAAGTCATCTCTAATCCCCTGATGAAGGTTGCCGATTTGTCCCGGTTAGCCGAAATTGCCCATTCGACGGGCGCGCTTTTTCTGGTTGATAACACCTTTTGCTCCCCCTATCTTTGCAACCCCGCCCAATTTGGCGCGGATATGGTCATTCACAGCGCCACCAAATTTATTTCCGGCCACGGCGACGTGATGGCCGGCATTGTGGCAACTACGTCGGCCCTAAAGGAAAAACTGCTTACGCTAAACAAACTGATTGGCAGCAGTATGGGGCCATTTGAAGCCTGGCTGGCCTTGCGCGGCCTCAAAACTCTGTCGTTGCGTATGCGGCAACAGTGTGACAATGCGCTTGCGCTGGCCCAATGGCTCCAAGCCCATCCTAAAATTAAGCGCGTAAACTACGCCTTTCTCCCGGATCATCCCCAGCATGCCTTGATGCAATCGCTGAGCGGCGGCAAAGGAGCCGGGAGTGTTCTGTCGTTTGAAATTGCAGGGGCGGGCAAGGAGCAAGTTTTTGCCTTTATGGATGCGCTAAATTTGATTCAACCGGCCACCTCATTGGGGGATATTTATTCGCTGGCGCTTTACCCGGCCATTTCATCTCATCGCACCTTAACCCCGGAAGAACGGGCCGCTCTGGGCATTGGCGATGGCCTGGTTCGCATTTCTGCCGGTATTGAAGATGCCGCTGATATTCAGGCCGATATCGAGCGCGGGCTGGCAGTTGTCTAAATTGAGTGGGTGTGTTTCAAATGAGTTGAGGAGTGCAGAATTTATTCTGCTAATAACCCAAAAAGCGGAATAAATTCCGCACTCCTATATCTGTTCAACTGAAATGAAACACACCCACAAAAATGCTCTTGTTACCGCCTGCAACTTGCTACGGAGGATGAGATAAGGTATCATCTCCTTGCAACGCATCAAGAGTCGAAACCAGATACTTACCCTACCAAAATACGCTAAAAAGAGATACAATTATGAGAGTTATCCATAAAGATGATGGCAAAGTTCTCCAGGGAACCACATTCACCAATAAGGCGGAATTAAATCGACTACTGCAAGCCCAACAAGAAGGCGGGATCAGCCTGACCGTTGTAACGTTTGAAGACGGCGCTCTGACCCACTGGCACGAGCATCCCGGCGAACAAATTCTCTACATCCTGGCGGGAGAGGGCCGGGTCGGCACTGAAGGCCAAACAATGAATGTTTCAGCAGGCGACGTGGTTTACACCGGGCCGGGTGAAAAACACTGGCATGGCGCAGCTCCGGGTTATTCTATGACTCATATCAGCGTCACCACGGTTGGACCGCCTGTGTGGTATGATGAAGCCCCAGAGTAATTTGCTTGCCGGAGACAACTACCAATAAGCCTGAGGTTGAGGCAGTGTCGAAAAAATAATTATCCCAAAATGCGTGACGAGTGATGCGTGATGCGTGAAAAGCAGTTTTATCACGCATCACTTGAATTTACGACAAGTTTTGGGATGATTTAAATTTCCGAACTGCCTTAGCCTTTACAGGTGTACCGAATATGAAAGATGACGCTGAACAATCAACAACTTCTACCGGCCCAATAAGGATGGGAACGCAGATAGAAGTTGAACTGACAAGCCGGGATGACGAAATCGAGCGGCTTATATTTACAATTGTCCCGGATGAGCAAGCCGATTTTGCAGCCGGTTTCCTGGGGGCCGGAACGCCCCTGGCTAAAACCATTCTTGGACAGACAGTAGGCAGTGAATTGCCCTATCCCGTTGCGGATATGCGTTCTGTAAAGATAGTGGCCGCCGGTGTCCGTGGCCGTAGACCAACAGAAGATATTCCGACCAGGCGAGAGACGGTTACTCAGGATGCGGTAAGCCAATCAGAATTCACAAACGCCGTAATCTTTGCCTCGGCAGTCAATACAAAATGGGGCGATTACGATGTGGACGGACTGGATCCAAAAAAGTGGGCGTCCAAAACCTGACGCCCGCAAAGGCAAACAAGATGTGGCAATGGAACTCGCTTATTTAGGGTCTTAGGCTTTTACATCGACAAAAAATTGTCGATCAAGGTTGCAAGGTTGCAAAGTTGCAAATCACCAAACCTGCTACCCTGCAACTTTGCAACCTTGTTTTTCAAGCGAAATCTTGGAAAAAACTTAGAGTCTTGACAAGCCGCTTGAGTTGTGATACGGTATGAAAGCAGTTAAGATAATTAGGGAAGTGCAATGATTACCTGGTATTTAATGAGCAGACGCGTTAACCTGGAGACCCCCTCGATGAGGGGCTATTTCCGCTTGGGAGCATGTCGGCCTTAATCAGGGTTATTGTTTATTGTTTATTGTTTTTGGCAAAAGGGCCTCCCCAAGCGGGAGGCTTTTTTATTACTATAGCGCTAGAAAATTTTGTCAACAGAAAGGGGTTATATCCAATGGCGCTCTCAATTTTGCGAGCCAGGTTTCCGCTGATTTTTGAATCGCAGGGTTTTCGCTGGCTGTGGCTGGCTATTTTGGTATCTAAATTAGGCGACTGGATGGGATTTGTCGCCCTTAATCTCTACGTATTTAATCTAACCGGCTCTGCCACGGCGTTGGCCGGGGTGCTGGCCGTGCAGGCAATGCCAAGTTTGTTAATTGGTCCCGTAGCCGGGGTAATTGTGGATCGCTTTAGTCGCCGGAAAGTGATGATTATTGCCAACTTTGTGGCGGCTTTGGCCTTTGCCCTGCTGCCGCTGACAACCTCGTTGTGGCAAATTTATATATTGGCTTTATTGACCCGTTCAACCGCCACTTTTTTCGACCCGGCCCGGCGGTCGCTGATTCCCGACCTGGTGGGAAAAGGTAAAGCGCTTGTAGCCAATGCGGCCATCAGCGTGATTATGCACATGACCCTGATTGTGGGACCGGCTCTGGCCGGGATATTGATTGCCGCTTCCGGCGCGGCTCTGACCTTTTGGGTCAATGCGGCCACTTTTTTAATTGCCAACATCTTTATTGCCCGCATCACCGGCGAGATGCCCCGCACACAGTTAGGCGACCAGGCTGCACCCGGCTGGCTGGCTGATTTAAAAACCGGCTTGCGATACGCATTCAATAACAAAGCGTTACGGGTGGTGCTGCTTACTACCTTTGTATCCTCTATTGCCGGAGCTACGTTAATGACTATTGAGGTAGTTTACATTACAAAAACGCTTAACGGCGGCGACAAAGGTTATGCCTTAATGCTGTCAGTGGCCGGTATTGGCGCCCTGATTGGATCGACAAATATCGCTCGTCTATCCCGGCGTTTCAGTTTGACGGGGTTGTATGTAACCAG
>JAJRVO010000381.1 GCA_024277275.1 Chloroflexota bacterium | reverse complement strand
ATGCCGATGATTATAGGAAGTCCGATAGAAAATGGTATTCCCAAAACGACTAAAAGAACAAAACCAATATCATCCATTTCAATCCCCAAAAACAAAAACGCCGCCCTTGACCAGGGCGGCGCAACTATGCTACGATACCAATAACCTGATTGGGCGCCGCTACCGCCTGATCCGGGTTTTAAGCCCCGCCAACAACGGGGCTTTTTTGTTGGTTGAAATTAAGCGTATACTAACCGGCCTTTAGGTTCTGGAATGGAACGCCCTAACTCTTTAGCCGTTTCAATCCATTCTTGAACAATGGTATAGGCGTTGGCTACCGCTTTTTGGTAGGTTGGCCCATCGGCCATACAACCGGGCAGTTCCGGCACCTCTACAATAAAAGCCTCGTCTTCATCGCTCCAATAGATAATCATCTCGTATTTAATCATCACTATCATCCCCCCTCTAACCACGCCCGCAACGTTGATAAGGACGGCTTGCTTGTCACGCATCGGGTGGGGGGCTGACGTTCTCAACGCGCTATGTCTTCTGGGTTGATGAGTACCATAGCCCCGTTGTAATGAACCGTTAACCCGGCCAGTTGTTCCGGCAAATTAAACACTACGGGGACTGTTGTAGAGACCCCCGGATTGATTTGAGGAACAAGGTTATCCTGAGTGCCAAAAAACGACAAATTACGATCATACCAAAACTCACGCCCTTGAAAGTCTCTTAAAACAATATCATATCCGCTAACGGTTACGGGTTTATTAGAGGCATTGTAAAAGGTAACGTCAACCCGCCACCAGTTACCCGGTCCGGGTTGGGCAAACGATTCCGAAACAAATGGGGATAATTTGATACCGGCAATAACCAACCCGGCTCTGGTTTGATTATTGGGCCGGCTGGTTGGCGCGGGAATGTTGTTGCTGACAATCACCGGCGTGGCCGGCTGAAATAGAGGTTCCGGGGGATCGCCGATGATAAAGGGCAGGGAGAATAACCCTCCGCAAAGACAGACTGTGGTTAAAATTATCGTCAGAAACACAAAAAAACAGGTTTGTTTCTTGGAAAAGCCTGTTTTGGGGGGGGGGACTTCTACCACATACCTGACCGGCTCGGACGCCTGTACCACTACAGGTTGGGCCGGTTGAGATGACCTGGGCCTGTATTCCTGCCGTTCCCTTTTCCTTCTCTCCAGGTCGGCAGAAACCTGGTCTATTGCTTTTCTGGCCTGAAGAATGTCTCTTTTTCTCATTACCCTCTCTCTACCCACGCCCGCAGCATAATTAACGCCAGCTTGCGCTTATCTTCCCCCAACTGCTGAAACAAATGCAGCATTTCCTCTGCCTCCGAGTCTGCCTCTGGCTTATGGCGTAGCAACCCCGCATAGCGAAACACGGTTTCTTCGGGAAGATTGAGAGCATCGGCTATAGCTAAACAAACATCTGGCCCTGGTTTACGTGTTTTTGTAAGGATATTGCTAATTGTACCTGGGTGAAGGTTGGCCTTTTTTGCTAAGTCTGAAAGAGACCAATCCCTCTTTTTTAACTCGCCCTCTACCCACGCCCGCAACGTTTGCAGAGCGAGTTTGCGCTTATCTTCCCCCAACTGTTGAAACAAATGCACTGGGGGCATTATTCCCAAAAATAGGGTCTAATGTTATTAAAATTAAGTACATCAATCCCCAAGCTTTGCGCATATTGAGAAAGCCTAAAATCCTCTGTGATTATCAAATAGTTATCTTTTGCCAACCGAACCATCGCTGCATCCGTTAATCCAAACCGTATAAACTCCTGCATTTTCGAGACGTCAGCGCTGTCCAGGCAATGTTCATCAAACATCGCAATGCCGGCCGCAAACTTCTCAAAGTAGCCAGAGCGTAGATGTTCTTTTGACTGCCCCAAAAGGTTGCTTACCTCTGTTAAAATATTGGGCGTAGTAATGATTTTATTGAAGTGTCTGAGCAGGTTTATTAAAGCAGTGTGATCCTCCACAGTGAACGTGTTATAGGTTCGCTTATGCTCAAGGATCAGTTGCGGATCGACTGAACCCACAAAATACAAAAGCAAAATGTTTGTGTCGAGCAAGACTTCTCTATACTTGCGTATCAACTTTGTGATATGGTTGCTCATATCTGTCTAATTCTCATCGACTCTGCTTTACCCGTACTTGCATCGACCTTAATAATCTTGTAATCTCGGTTGGTAAAGGTACGCTTTGGCCCAATTGCCTCCCAGGGAGAAACAGTAGCAAGTTCCAGGGGCTTAGAAAACTGTCTAGTAAATCCTAAAGTCACAAGCCAATACTTTTCGTCATCCGAAAGCTCTACCTCTTCAAGGGCAAGGTCAATGAGTTCTTCCGAAGCATATAAATCATTTAAAAAATTAAATGCGGCGATAACCGCTTCTTTTACACCAACCATTACATCAACCTCCATCTCTTCGAGCAGGGATAAAATCTCCCCCCACACTTCCGGATCAAGTTCGGCTTTTTCCATCCGGCGCAGTTCTCTGTAGCGCATCAGAGCCGGATGCTTGGGTATTGCTTCGGTTTCTTTAGGGGCCAAGGCAAGTTCTTCTGTTTCAAGTTTTGAAAGTTCTATCTTAGCACCCGGTGGGAGGTGTGTCAACAGTTTTTCTGCTTCTTCCAGAGTGAGGATTATCTCTTTAATTTCAGTCGTGCGCTCTTGCTCTTTCAAATTTCATCTCCTTTCAATCCACGCCGGGCTTTTTGGAAATCTGCCTTCTCTACCACTAATCATCCCTCTTGTCGCAAAACGAAAATAGCATATTCCAGCACCTTCCGGCGTTGTTCAGGCGTCATTTTTTTAATAATTTCTAAGATACTGTCAAGTGTATGGGGATCATCAGGGCTTACCGGATCAATCCCCTCTCTATCAAGTCGCTCTATGGCTTCGAGGGTAAGATCAAAGGCTTTGGCCACACCCTGGTAGAATTTTGCTCCAGGTTTTTGTTGGCCCGATATGACCCGTGATGTGTAACCAACACTTAAATCTGATCTTCTAGCAAGTTCACTAATGCTCCAACCGTAGCCATTTATCTTTTGTGTTATCCATTCCCTTAACTCGTTTCCCATAACCGGATTATATCACTAATAGTTGACAAATGTTGCTTTTGGTTGCAAGATTGTGACTAATAGTCAAGTATCGTGACCTTTAGTTAAGAAAGGAGATATTATGAGCAAAAAAAGCAAAAAACTGTGGACCACTGTTACAGAAGCGTTGGGGCAGGCAATAGAGGGCAAGGCCCAAGAACTAATGATCAGTGAAACAGACCTGGTGAGGCTGGCTCTGGCCGAGTATATCAAACAGTATCCGCCAAAGGCCAATGTACAGTTGGAGCAGCAAACCGTTAACCCATAAAATAAAAAAGCCCCTCGATGCCAGCCTGAGAACTCCATCGAGGGGCCAAAACTAAAAGGAGGTTTAATTATGGATACTTTAGCACAAACCCCAACAGTTAGTCAAGAATTTATCCCCTTTTCCCCCGGTGAATGTCTTGTTGACGTTAATATAGACCTGCATACGTTGATGAAAACCGTTCAATATGCTGTAGACACCCATTGTTACAACTACTCCGCTTTTTTAGAGCGTCTATGGATAGATTGCCCGCCGGAGCAAGCCCAGGAAAGATTTTTTCAGACCTTTGAAGCTTACCAAAATGGTGAAAGTTTATGGGGTCGAGAAGATATGCTTGATGCTTTGCTGATGGGAGTGGTTAATAGATAACTTTCCGGGCAGTAGCCTTTTGCCCCTTGACACAACCCTATATTATTTGTAATATAATGCTTTTTGTATTTACATAACGGGAGGGGGCAACGTGAGATTAACCGGATACGTCCGCGTCTCGTCAGAAGAACAGGTGAAGGGTTATAGTTTGGAGGCTCAGGAGAGAGATATAAAAAAATGGGCCGCTGAAAACGGTCACGAAATTTCAAAGGTTTTTGTTGAACCCGGCCTGTCTGCCCGCACAGACGACCGGCCTATTTTTCAATCAATGATCCAGATTGTCCTGGATGGGGGGGCCGATGGCATCATTATCCACAAATCTGATCGCATAGCCAGAAACCTGCTAGACCTGCTCACGTACAAAAATCAACTGGAGCAATCCGGGAAACGGGTATTTTCAGTTGTCGAGCCGTTTTTTAATAGTGATAGTCCTGAAAACAGGATGGTCACAGGCATCATAGGCAGCGTCAATGAGTTTTACAGCGCAAACCTGGGCCGTGAGGTCAAAAAAGGACAAATCCAAATGGCCCGGAGCGGGCGCTATCCGGGGGGTAGGACACCTTTGGGGTACATCAGGGACGAAAATAAAAACGTTGTCATTGACCCGGAGCATGGCCCGTTTATCGCCTGGGCATTTATTGAGTTTGCAACGGGCAAATATAATTTGCGGGCCTGGGCAGCAAAAGCCGCCGATGAAATGGGGTTTACCAATGCCAGGGGGCAGCGGTTACATCACCAATCGTGGCGCAAAATTTTTAGAAACTCCTTTTATATAGGCCATTTCACCTGGGATAAAATGGTTTACCAGGGCAATCACCCTCCGCTAGTAGACCCGCTCGTATTTAACGCTGTTCAGCGCATCCTGGATACAAACGACAGCGGTGGGGCAAAAACCAGGCATTTCTGGCTATTATCCGGGTTGATTTGGTCGAATAAATATCAAAAGAGAATGACAGGCTCATTGTCCAGAAGTAAATACGCCTATTACCGAGCGCAGGGTGATGGACCAGAACACTCCATTAAGGCCGATGAGTTAGAGGCCGGAGTGGTAAATCTGCTCAAAAACATTAGAGGCTGGTCAAACAACGGACCAGAAAACTGGATATTGGCTATGAGGGTATCCCCCTCAATGGCCGATATTTGGCCCCATTTAACCCCCCCCATTGAAAAAAGAGATTTTTTAAAGCTGATATTTAAATCCCACGGCATTTTTGTCGAATCTGGAGGCGCGATAATAGAATTTAGATTGCGCCCAGGTTTCGAGTCCTGTCGCGCCCATTTTAAGTGTGTAACTAGAGGTACCTTATCATTGGTTTTAGGGTTCAGTGGCTGAATGTCATCATTCCGCTGTAGCCCTAAAGCTCCTAACATTATCCTCTAGCGTTACGCTAAAAAAATTTCATGGCTCTATATGGGTATCAAGGAGCTAACACAATAACAGGGATAAGAGGGAGGGTAACAAAGCCTGACCGCGTTTTCTGGCATTATGGACAAATTCAAAAAAGCCCAAATAAAGAGGCAACTTTTCTTGAGAGATACCCCGATGAGGTCTTAACCAGGAACGCAACAAAGACCAGAAACCTTCTAAGCATTTGTAAAAAAACAACTTCGACATTTTAAATAATAGGTTTAGGTGTTCGTGGATAGATAGTGTAATTCCATTTGGGAAAACGCTTATGTGGTCGCAAACGCAAACTAGCAAAATCTTGGTCGGAAACCTTCTGCTTGAGTTTATATTCGGCGGTGTCCAATTGGGCTTGACAACAAAAACCTGTGGTCGAGGTTGTGGTACGAATATAGTTGAGTATGGTCTCGTAACTATCGAGCGGCTCACCAGCCCAATTGGCATTGATTTTTTCTAAGCTTTGGGTAATCGTTGCTGGTTTCATGATAAGTTACTGCTAATCATCGCCAGTTTTTGTTTGATCCACGTTAGAAAAATGTTAACGTTTTATTTCAATTTTCTGAACACCTCTTTTGAGTTACCCTTTAACTTGAATAGGATACTTCCTGACATCGCTGTCGGGCCGCTTCCGGCCAACTTCTCTTTAGGGCCGCAATAATCCGGTCTTCTCCATCTGATATCGTCGCCAACACCTTGTAAGGCAACTCCCGATACGGCTCTAACCATGCTACCAATTCATCCGCCCTGGGATAGTTGGCCTGGATGGCCGCCACCGGCGTGCCGCTTATTACCTCGTACAGCACATACAGTAATGTT
>JAJRVO010000380.1 GCA_024277275.1 Chloroflexota bacterium | reverse complement strand
CCACCTGGCGCATAGAGCGACGTTTTTCGCGGGCGGTTATTTGCAGGCGATGATAGGCTTCGGTCTCGGACAGGCCGGTGGCAATCAATATTTTTTTGGCCGCATCGACTAAATCGCGGGTTTCTAACTGTACGCGTAATTTATAAACTTTCTGGGCTGTGTTTTGCATCGCTTCAAAGCGAGATATTGCCACCTCTATGGTTGGCCCCAATTTGTTCTCGTGGATGGGTTTAACCAGATACCCCATCACCGAGGCATTGGCGGCCCGTTCAATGAGCGATTTTTCGCTGTAGGCCGTTAGCATGACAATCGGCAGCGGCATCTCGGTTGCCAGGGTTTCGGCAACGGTCAGACCGTCCTGACCGGGCATTTTTATATCGAGTAGTAGCAAATTGGGCTTGAGCCGTTTGGTTGTTTCCAGGGCATCGTCTCCGTTGGTGACTGTAGCTACCACCCGATGCCCCAATGCAGCGACCATTTGCTTCAATCCCATCCGAATCACGGCCTCGTCGTCGGCGATGATTATTTGTAGCGCGTTGTTTTGTGTCATTTTGCCAAGCATTGTAATAGTTTTTGCGAACAACTCGTCAGTTTAGCACAAAATAAAACTATTTGGTAATTTTCTTTTGATAGTCGAAGCGACAGTTGTTCAAATAAGAAATCCTCATGTTATAATACTGATGCAGGAACTTTATTACCGTGCGGATTGACCGATGACTCTCCCTGAAGACACTATTTTAGAAAATCGTTATCGTATCGATAGATTGCTGGCCCATGGGGGAATGGGGGCTATTTATCGTGCTTTTGATATGAATCTTAGTACGCCGGTGGCTATTAAAGAGAACTTCTTTCAAACGCTCCATCACGTGGCTCAATTTAAGAAAGATGCGCTTATGCTGGCTCGCTTGCGCCATCCGGCCTTGCCTCGCGTGATTCACCATTTTAGCTTTGAGGGCCAGCACTACCTGGTGATGGATTTTATTGAAGGTGAGAATTTGTGGGAGGTTGTGCGCGGAAGGGGCGAACCGCTGGCGGAGCGAGAGGCGCTTGATTACATTGTTCAGGTATGCCAGGCTGTGGGCTATTTGCATAAACAAACCCCGCCCATTATTCACCGCGATATCAAACCCCAAAATATAAAAATAACGCCCGAAGGCCGGGCTATGCTGGTGGACTTTGGTATTGCCAAGCAGATTGTCGATGAGGAGAGCCGTACCGAAGCCGGAGCGCAGGGAGTGACCTCCGGCTTCTCGCCGCCGGAGCAATACAGCGGGAGCGGCGCTACGCCTGCCTCAGATATTTACTCGCTGGGAGCGACGCTCTATGCGGCCCTGACCGGCCAAAAGCCGCCCAATAGCGTTAGTCTCCTGGTCGGCAAAGTTAAGTTTACCCCCCCGGATATCATAAACCCAAAATTAAGCGGCCAGGTTGCGCAAGCTATTGCTCATGCTATGCAACCCAAATCGGCCCATCGCCCGCAATCGGTGATGGCGTGGCAAAAAATGCTAGAGACCATTGTTGAGGCCACACCCCCAACCAGCCCGGATGTTGAGGAGACCCTGACCTCAAAAACCAGATTGAGGACTAAAGAAGAAGCGTTTCACAGCGCCCCGGCTAAGCCAATGGCGACTACGGCCAATTTTTGGCTGGTCGACTCGACGGGAACGGGATATCCACTGGGCCAGGAAGCGCTCACGATTGGGCGTGACTCTGTCGCTGACGTGGTGATTGAGGATTTGAATGTCTCGCGCGCTCACGCTCGTATTCGGATTGAAGGGACACGTTGTTTTGTGATGGATGAGAATAGCGTCAATGGCACCTTTCTCAACGGCCATCGCCTGCGCCCGGAGTGGTATCCTATGAATCAGGGCGATGTTTTGGTTATCGGCCCGGCCCGTTTTTATTTGACTACGACCAAACCCGTAAAATTGGCTCCCCCCAAACCAAAAACAATGGATGCGGCCACAGAGGGGTCTACGACTGTTCCTCCGGTTGCAGGGGAGACCATACAGGCCGGCGTTAGCCCCGCGCCCTCGACAAAGCCGCGCCGGACTGCCACGCTTGTAGTTGCTATTTTGGCGCTTGCGGTTGTTTTGGCCGGGGCGGGATATTTGTGGCTCAATCCGGGGATGTTTTCTACTTTAACTGCCTCTATTTCGAGTCAAGCTAATATTACACCCCAGGCTCAGATTCTGGCCCAGACCCAAACAGCAGAGGCAATGGCGGCTGAAACTGCGGAGGCCGCCACTCAACTGACAGCCCAAGCCGAGTCTGACGCGGAGGCGACACAGCAGGCCAAAGCAACAAGTCGAGCAGAAGAGACGCGTCAAGCCGAAGAGGATGCAACGGCCACGGCTCAGGCCAACCAAACCAATACGCCGACGCCCACCCCCACCCCTCAAAACACCGTCACCCCAACCCCTACCGTTGCAAGCAGCGATACGCCCACGCCCACCCCTTCTCCCACCGTTACCCCAACGCCCATACCCACCACGCGGACTACGCCGACTGTGGCTGCCCCAACCCTGATTCCGTTAAAATCTATGGTATCAATAGACCGGATTGGTTTTCAGGAAGTGACCGATGTCGATATCAACCCCAAAAACCCCAGAGAGGTGTACGCGCTGGTCAAGCGGGACGGTATCTACAAAAGCAGTAACGGCGGCGACGGTCCCTGGGCCAGAGTCGATCTGGACGGCTCGGCCATTGTCGCTCTGGTTGTTGACCCCACCCGCCCGGCTACCCTGTATGCCCCCACCTGGAATGCTGTCCTTAAATCTACGGATGGAGGCAATACCTGGGAAGCTAAAATCAACGGTTTGGTATCTAACCAGGCGGTTGATGTGGTTGCTATTCATCCCTCAAACCGCAACATTCTCTATGCCGGAATTGGGGAAACGCTGGTTGTATCCACCGATGGCGGTGAAAATTGGAGTTCGTTGGGATATGGGGCCGGTTTAGGGGCAGCCCGGCTTTATAATATTGTGGTAGACCCGTTTAACGGCGACGTGATATACGTAGCCGGGCTGGCCGCGTCAATTTATAAATCCGAAGACGCTGGACGAACTTTTATTCAGCTGCCTTTTAATACGGGCAAGGGAAGTTTTGGCCTGACGGCTCACCCCGCACAACGAGATGTCTACCTGGCCGGCATCAACTCTTCTGAGGGGGGAATAATCAAAACCGAGAATGGGTTTGATTTCCGGCTGGTGAATGATGGGCTGATTTATGGCGGGGCCGACTCGGCTTACTCCGCCATTACGTTTGCTCCCAGCAACCCCCGCATTGTGTACGCCGGCAGCGGCTACGAGAGTAACCTTGACGCCAAAGGCATCTTCAAAAGCATCGACGGGGGCGAAAGCTGGAACAGGATTAACAACGGTCTGGCTGTTGACCCCGGCACAAATTATCCCCACTACGTCAAGTCTATTGCCATACACCCCACCAATCCCAACACGGTTTTTGCCGCCACCGGCTCCGGCCTTTACAAAAGCGTTGATGGCGGGGCAAGCTGGAGGTTGAGGTAGACACCTCGGCGGGCAGTAAAACAGTGAGCAGTAATTGGTAAAAAACCTCATAAGGTTCTAAGCCAACAAACGCCATAGGGCTACAAAGTCACTTTCGTCAACCTTGCCAATCCGGTTAATTTTGGGTGTTAGGCACTCGTTGAGATTCTTTTTTGGTACAAAGGGAAATTGCAATATTAACCGGGTTTTTTGACTTAAACCGGAATTGTAATTACAATGTATGTATTATGCAGTGAGGTGTAATATGCAAACAACGGTCAAAACTCGGATTGTCAGAATCGGTAATTCTCAAGGTATCCGCATTCCCAAACCTATCATCGAACAACTCGGTTTCAGTGAAGAAGTTGAGCTGGAAATCTTCCCCAATCAACTGGTCGTTCGCTCGGCTCATGCCCCCCGTTACGGTTGGGATGAGCAATTTAAAGCTATGGCTGAAGCTGGTGATGACCAGTTGCTTGACGATGAAGTGTTATCGTTGACCGCATGGGATGAGGTCGAGTGGGAATGGTAATGAAACGGTTTGAGGTGTATTTGGTCAATCTTGATCCGACTATCGGGAGTGAAATCAAGAAAACTCGACCTTGTGCGATTGTGTCGCCGGATGAAATGAATCGCCACATAGCCACCGTAATTGTGGCTCCGATGACGACAAAAGGAAAGAGTTACCCGACCCGGATCAAATGTAAGTTTGAAGGCAAAATGGGGCAAGTTGTATTGGACCAACTGCAAACAGTGGATAAGAAACGATTGGTAAAACGATTGGGACGGATCGAGAAGACAACCAGGCAAGAAGTGTTGGCAAAATTGGCAGAGATGTTTGCGGAGTGACGCTTTGTGTTCGAGAGGGTTGGCTTTTTTAGTTTGGAAATGGTATGTGCCGGCCATCCGCCGTATCTCGTAAATTTAATTCGTGTAATCGGGGTGGGTTTTGTAAACCAGCCATATAGGTCGGCCAAGCCGTGCCTATACTCAGCACGGTCACAAAGTAACATTCTGAAAGCCAGAGAATAGGACACAGATTTTCGCAGATAAACACAGATTATGGTAAAAAACTAAACAAAAATCTGTGAAATCTGTGTTCATCTGTGTCCCATAAAAATGTT
>JAJRVO010000026.1 GCA_024277275.1 Chloroflexota bacterium | reverse complement strand
CGGGCATAGGGGGTGTTTGCGTCATTTCTTCCTCGCTAATAATCTTTGATATCGTTTTCTGGTTTCCAAACTGGAGTTTGGAAACCAGAAAACGATACGTTTGAAATCTGACAGGTCTGGAACGTTACTCATTAAACATCTATCCAACGGAGATGCCCAGGTGAATACGACGAATAACCTCGGCTACCAGGGGGGCCACGGAGAGACGGGTTAGTTTACTAAATTTCTTCTCGGCGGGGATGGAGATAGTATTGGTGACGACAACTTCTTTGACGGGGGCTTCGATTAGCCGGGAGATTGCGGGATCGGAGAAGACGCTGTGGGTAACACAGGCATAAATATCTTGGGCGCCTTCTTGTTTTAAGAAGTTCATTGCTTCTACCATTGTTCCGGCGGTGTCAATTTCGTCGTCAAAAATGACACAGTTTTTGCCTTTGATATCGCCAATAATGTTTAAAACCTCGGCTTTGCTGCCATCCTTTAACTGTGAGCGACGCTTTTCGATAATGGCCAAAGGCGCGTCTAAAGCCTGGGCAAAGTTGCGAGAACGTTTAGTGGCTCCAATATCGCCGGCGACGACGACGGTGTTGGGAATATGTTTTTCTCTGATGTAATCGCTCAGAATATAAAAAGCGGTCAACTCGTCGACCTGGATATTGAAGAAACCCTGAATTTGTCCGGCATGTAAATCAAGCGTTAAGAAACGATCTGCTCCGGCTACGGTAATCATATCTGCCACCAGGCGGGCGGTGATGGGGACGCGCGGCTGGTCTTTTTTGTCGGTGCGGCCATAGCCATAATATGGCACGACGGCTGTGATTCGCCCGGCGGAGTCGCGCCTGGCGGTATCGATCATAATCAGCAGTTCCATTAAGTTGTCATTTACAGAGGCCATTTCTCCCTGGTCATTATAAGAAACGGCAATGGGTTGAATAATGA
The DNA here is from genome assembly GCA_024277275.1 of Chloroflexota bacterium. Taxonomy (GTDB): domain Bacteria; phylum Chloroflexota; class Anaerolineae; order 4572-78; family J111; genus JAJRVO01. The sequence continues at coordinate 8,344 of JAJRVO010000026.1, read as the reverse complement.
AAACATCTTTGCCCCGGACGCTGCTTTTTAGGCGGCAAAAGATGTTTTGGTTGGAAAATCTGAAGACGTCAGCCGGACAAAGAGGCACGGCTAGAGCGGCGCTGATTTCTGCGGCTAATTCAGGGTTGCCGTTGCCACTAAAAAGGGCTATTTCTCCGTACATATGTGTTGTCTCCTTAATGCAATAACCAAAGGCTAATAAACCAAATCACCCTGCGAGTGATTAAGCAGGGTGATTATGCTGTGTGTCTTTCCTGGTTGCCATAAATCTTGCGGTTATTATAAAGCCTAATGCGTAAAACATAAAAAACCTAACCAGCCGTGCCGATGGCTCTGAAAATGAGACCCATCAGAAACAGGCTGGCTAATCCCCAAATTAGCGACGAGCGACGGTGTTCCGTTTCGCCGCGAGTGTATTCCCACACTCCCGGAAGGATGACAACGCTTAAAACGCCGTACAAAAAATGGATGCTGAGGTTGTGAATTTTATTTAGCGCGACAAACAAAATTATGCCCAGTACGCCCATAGAAACCATCATGATTTCGCCAATTACTATGGCGCCAATGATACTCCCATCCAAGCCTTGTTTTCTAAAAAAGTTAACCAGATTCCAGATGCCTAATACGGCCATAAATAAGGGGGCGGCATTGCCTATACGGTCATGTAACCAGATAATAGTGCCTAAATCCATTTTACATCTCTTTCAGCGATGTTAACAGGCGGTCTACTTCTTCTTTGGTGTTGTAATGGGCTAAACCTACTCTGACCATACCGCCGGATTCTTCTACGCCTAAACGTTCGGTGACGGCCAGGGCGTAATAGTTGCCATGCCACACAAAAATGTTTTGCTCGCCAAGATAGGCGGCAATTTGGGCCGGAGTAAAGCCTTCGCGGGTAAAGGCCAGGGTGGGACAACGCTCTTCAAATTCGGCTGGGTTGGCGATGCCATAAACTTGTATGCCGGGAATGGTTTGAATCTGTTCTAACATGTAGGCAAAGAGAGGGCGTTCGTAATCGACAATAGCTTGCATAGCCTGCTTTAATTCCTTGCGCCGTCCCTGGTAATTGGAGAAGTCATCGGCCAGGTGGCTGCCGTATTGGCGGCCCAGGGCGGCCAGGTAGTTGATTGCGGCTGTGGCGCCGGCCAATCCTTCCTGGTTCAGCGTGCCTGTTTCAAATTTATAAGGGACGTTGGAGGGGGCGGGTCGAACTTGATAGGCGTGAAGGCGCTCCAGTAGCTTAAACTTGCCCCAGACCGCGCCAACGTGCGGCCCAAAGAATTTATAGGCAGAGCAGACCAGGAAATCGCAATCTAAAGCCTGCACGTCGATGGGACCGTGGGGGGCGTAGTGTACGGCGTCGACCCATAGCCAGGCTCCAACGTTGTGGGCCAGGGCGGCAATGCGGGCAATGGGGTTGATGGTTCCCACGGCATTTGAGGCGTAGCCCACGGCCACTAATTTGGTTTTACTGGTTATCAGGGAGGCCAGGCGTTCCATATCAAGCCGGCAATCTTCTACATCAAAGTCGACCCATTTAACCGTTGCTCCCTGCTCTTCCAGGGCTACCCACGGGGCTATGTTGGCATCGTGGTCAAGGCGGCTAACGACTATTTCATCGCCGGGTTGGATGGTGCGGCCAATAGAACGGCTGAGACTGTAGGTAAGGGTGGTCATATTGGCGCCAAAAACAATCTCTTTGGCCGAGGGAGCGTTTAAGAAATCGGCCATAGCGGCATGGGCCTGGTTTATCACTTCATCGTTGCGATGGCTGGTGATAAAGTGCCCCCCTTTGTTGGCGTTGGCCCGGATCAGGTAGTTTGCCATTGCGTCAATGACGGATTGGGGCGCTTGTGTCCATCCCGGTCCGTCAAAGAAAACAAATGGACGACCTTGCGCGTCAGTTTCCTGTAAGGCCGGGAATTGGGCGCGAAGCGAGGCCAGGTTAAGGGTTTGTTGAGTCATTAAGGCGTCTCCTAACTAATATTTTAGCGGTGAATTTCTTGTACATTGGGCAAAAGTAACCGGGGAGTAAGGAGTAAACTTTGCCCATACTTCCTACTCCCTACTTCTTACTCCCCGGTTACTTTTCGGTTCTGGCTTGTCCAGGTTATGAATAATGCGCATTAAAGCCTTAATCCATATTGGACCGTGCCCAGCAACGCCGGTTTTTTATTGGTGATGACATAAACCGGAATGTGGGACAGCATATCAGAAAAACGGCCTTTTTTGTTAAAGGCGGCCATAAATGTACCATCTTTGAGTTTGGGCAATATTTTGGGCGGTATGCCTCCCCCCAAATAAATGCCGCCGGTAGCCATTACTTTGAGGGCCAGATTACCCGCCTCTGAGCCAAGAATCTCGACAAAGGCGTTGAGTGTTGCCAGACAGAGGTCGCTTTCTTCTTGCAGCGCGGCTTGAATGATGATGGGGGTAGGGTCGGCGGCTTCTTGCAGGGCGGCGGCAATTTGCGGCGTCTCCAGGTCGTAGCCGTTCACTTTTAGGTAGTTGTATATGTTGGGAATGCCCAAACGGCCGGAACAAACGCGCTCGTAGCTAACGTGGTTGAATTTGCCCAACAGGTGCCGCAGCAGTTCTATTTCAAACAGAGTAGTGGGGGCAAAGTCGGCGTGTCCACCCTCTGAGGCAATGATGTGGTAGGTGTCGCCATAATTAAAAAGGATGGCTTCGCCCAGGCCGGTGCCGGGGGCAATAACCGCTTTGTGCCGGCCAAGTGCGGTATCTGCCTGGTTACTATTGAGCGCTTCTAAATCTTGGGGGGTTAGGTAGGGAACAGCGTGGGCTATGGCTTCCAGGTCATTAAGCAACTTTACAGTTTGCAAGTTGAGTGCGTTCTGTAAGTTTGCTTCTGAGATATGCCAGGATAAATTGGTTATTTTTGATTGGCCATTGACTACGGGACCGGCCACGCCAAAAACGGCTTTGGTGATGGTAAATCTTGCGCTGGCTAGAAACTCTTGAACGATGGCTTCCAGGCTAGGGTAGTCGGCGCTTTTGAACGTGGTTTGAAATTCAGGTTGTAGTTTGCCGTCGGTAGGAAAAACAGCTAAATCTGTTTTAGTCCCGCCGATGTCTCCAACAAGTAACATATTTCTTTCTTGGTCTGACCCACTGAAGACCTGACAGGTTTATCACTTGGCTTTGGACAGAAAGCAATCACCAAATTGGAATATGATTTTGGTTGGAGATGCCTTAAAAACCTGTCGGGTTTGGATTATCTATTATCGGGCTTTGGCCCTGGTCATAAACTCTTCTTGACTATTTCTTACCGGCTCTTTTTTTCCAGGCGTAACACGAACATAACTGCCATCGGAGTGTAACAGGCGCGCATTGACGTTATCGGCTGATGCAATTTCCAGAATCTCAATGAGTTGTTGTTTAAGCATGAGGTCTTCTATGGGAAAAAGAGTTTCAATGCGTCGGTCCAGGTTGCGTGGCATAAGGTCGGCTGACCCCAGATAAATGTCAGAGTTGCCGCCATTATGAAAGTAGTAGATACGCGTGTGTTCCAAAAAGCGGCCAACAATGCTGGTTACTCTGATAGTATCGCTTAGATTGGGGATGTTTGGGCGCAATCCGCAAATGCCACGGGTAAGCAGCTCTATCTGGACACCGGCTTGCGAGGCTTGATAAAGTTGTCGGATAAATGCCGGGTCTATCAGGGAGTTCATTTTAAAAATCAATTTTGCCGAATTTCCTTTTTTGGCCCAATTGATTTCTCGGTCAATGAGAGCGGCAAATTGTTTGCGCAGGGTGTTGGGCGCTACTAAAAACTTTTGGTAATCCCCTTTTTTTGAATAGCCGGTGAGGGCGTTGAATAAATCAGAAGCATCAGCGCCAAACTCGGGCTTGCAAGTGAAAAGCCCCAGGTCTGTGTAAATATTGGCTGTAATTGTATTATAATTGCCTGTAGAAAGATGCACGTAACGGCGAATATTGTCTTGTTCGCGGCGGATCACCAGGCAGATTTTGCTGTGTGTTTTTAAGCCCATAAAGCCGTAAACAACGTGAACCCCCTCTTGCTCCAGAGTTCTGGCCCAGCCAATGTTACTTTCTTCGTCAAAGCGAGCTTTAAGCTCTACCATAACGGAAACCTGTTTGCCGTTTTCGCTGGCTTCCATCAGAGCATCAACGATAGGGGAATTGGTTCCGGCTCTATAAACGGTTTGCTTTATGGCTAACACCTTAGGATCGCGGGCGGCGGCTTTAACAAAGTCTACTACCGGCACAAATGAGTCGAAGGGATGGTGTACGAGAATATCGCCTTCTTTGATAACATCAAAAATTTCTTCTGGCCGCTGTTTGTTGCGCAAGCGAGGATGGATAACCGGAATGTAAGGCGGGTCTTTTAAATCTGGACGATCCAGACCCATCAGGGGCATGAGACCGCTGAGACCCAGAGGAGCATTGCCTTCGTAGGTGTCTTCAGGCGCAACTTTGAGATTTGTCGCCAATAGTTGGCGAATATGTTCCGGGGTTTTTGATGCTACCGTGAGTCGAACCACAAAACCAAAGCGACGCCGGCGAACAGTGGCTTCAATTGCTTCAAGCAGGTCGCTGGCTTCGTTGGCTTCAATCTCAAGGTCGGCATTGCGTGTAATACGAAACTCATACGACTCAACAATGTCGTAGCCGGGGAAGAGTTCGGTTAGGTTGTTGGCAATAAGGTCTTCTAACCACACAAAGCGATAGATACGCCGGGTGTCGCCGCCGGCTCGTTTAACGCGCACCAGTCGGGGGAGCGTATTGGGTACTTTAACGCGAGCAAAGTGTTGCAGCCTGCTTTTGGGATCGCGGACTAATACGGCTAAATTTAGGCTAAGGCTGGAAATGTGAGGGAAGGGTCTGCCCGGATCAAAGGCCAGCGGGGTAAGGACCGGAAATATCTCGTTTTTAAAAAACTCGTTTGCGACTCGTTGTTGAGATTTGTTCAAATCCTGATAATCATGCAGATGAATACCGGCCTTACTTAACGCGTTGCGAACATTGGCAAAGCAGCGATGCATTTCTTTAAAGTAGGCTCGTATTTTTTTTCTAATGGCTCTAAGTTGTTCTGTGGGAGTAAGACCATCTGCGGGTACATCAGTTACGCCAACGGCTACTTGTTGCATTAAGCCGGCCACGCGCACCATAAAAAATTCGTCTATATTTGAGCTAAAAATAGCCAAAAATTTGGCGCGTTCCAAAATGGAATTTTCCTCATTTTTGGCTTCTTCCAGCACGCGCCAATTGAACTCAAGCAGGCTTAGCTCTCGGTTAATAAATAGAGCCGGATCATTTAGATCATAGCTTGCCGTTTTTGAATCAAAGGGTTTGATATTTTTGTCAGTTATTAAAGTTTTTGAGGTTTTTGCTGGCGCAACAGACATGGCTTTTCCCCATTTTTAATTTGGGTGAAGCTAATTTGCCCTGGAGCCAACTTTGGTGGTTACACGCCAAACATAAGCTGAGTACAGGGTTGTTTGCTGAGAGTTGGCGATTTAACTGGTGTAGTTTTTTACCTTGTCAATTAAATCTGTCAAGATTAGGCTTTTAGAAATTAGCTCTTCTGCGCCGGCGTCTAAAGCGCGTTTAGCTTGATCGCCTTTAACGTAGGCTGATAGGACCAAAACAGGGATGTGTTTAGTTGACACATTTTGTTTAATGTGCCAAATGGCGGTGGCTCCGTCCATACCTGGCATCATCAGGTCCATAATTATCAGAGAAGGTTGGTTGTCAACGGCCATTTCTACTCCCTTTTGGCCGTCGGGCGCTTCTAAAACCGTATGCCCGGCTCTGGTAAGGGCCAAGCGTAACAGCATCAATTGAGTAGGTTCATCATCAACACAAAGAACAGTCGCCATAGGCATAGAAACTCAAATAAGAGGTCAAAAAATCTGATGAGGAATATTTATCCCAAGTTATTATAGATTATACCATTAATGCTGTTTCGCACAATAGTTGGCTATAGCCTTTAAGTACATTAGGGAGTTAGAGGGGATAAGAGACCCTAAAGTACTCCTAACCTAACCGAAAAAGTGTTGACGCATGACAAGGGGATATAGTATAATCTTAAAACCAGTTATGACTTAAAAAGAAACAATTTATTCCTGATTGCATTTCTTGATACGAAAAGTTATAATTAATAAATTGGAGCTAAAAGTATTTTAGGAGAATATAGTGGTAGTTGAAACACAACGTCTGGAAGACTTTGGATCTCAGGGTGGAGATAACGAAAATATCTTGCCTAAAGGCGCAGTCCTTCAAAGCCGTTATGAGGTTGTTAAGGTTTTGGGTGTTGGGGGAATGGGCGCTGTTTATTTGGCTCAAGATTTGCGTTTTAGCGGCGTAACCAGATATTGCGCGCTTAAAGAAATGGTTAGTACCACGCCAGACCCCCAAATACGTAGGTTGGCAGTGCAAAACTTTATGCGCGAAGCCAACCTGCTGGTGCAATTGCATCATCAGGGGATCCCCCAAATTTATGATTTCTTCACCGAGTCTATCCGTAGTTATTTGGTGATGGAATATGTTGAGGGCGAAAACCTGGAGGAGGTTCTTGAAAATACGGAAGGCATGTTAAAAGAGGATGTGGTTTTAGATTGGGGTATACAAGTTTGTGATGTGTTAATATATCTTCACAGCCAAAACCCGGCCATTGTTTTTAGAGACCTTAAGCCTTCTAACATTATGTTGCGCGACCCGGCTCAAAATAAAATAGCGCTGATTGATTTTGGTATTGCTAAAGCATTTGAGGCCGGCCAAAAAGGGACTATGATTGGAACAGAGGGGTACTCGCCGCCGGAACAGTATAAAGGCGTGGTTGACCCCAGAGGCGATGTTTACGCTTTGGGCGCCACTTTGCATCATTTGCTCACCAAACGAGACCCCCGTTTAGAACCTCCCTTTACCTTCCACGAAGAACCGCCCAGGTTGTTAAACCCCTCATTATCTGAAGACACAAACGTAGCCGTTATGAAAGCTTTGGAATATGAGCCGGATAATCGCTACGCTTCCGCTCAGGCTTTTAAAGATATTCTATCTGCCGCTCTTAAAAAAGATGGGTCTGCCTTAACCGGAGCCGTCGCTCCAACCCAGGTGTTGCCACCCAATTCAACCTCTACTGCAATTTTAACCGAACCGCCCCCTGCACCGCCATTGCAAACTTCGCCGGTTCAACCCTATCCCCAACAGGGATACCCGCCGCAAGGATATCCGCCACAAGGATATCCGCCACAGGGATATCCGCCACAGGGATATCCGCCACAGGGATATCCGCCACAGCCTTACCCCCCATACCCTTCTATGAATGCTGCGGACTTAATGGGGGAAGTGGAAGATGAGTTTGCAGACTCTATTATCCCTATTTGGAAGTTTAAATGCGAGGATGAAGTTAGAGGGTCGCCCAGAGCCGACGACAAAAAGCTTTACATTGGCGTTTACGATAATAACGTTTATGCCCTTGATTTAAAGGACGGTTCATTCCAATGGAAATACCCTACCGAGGGAGGTATTCCAACCAAACCATGTGTCTATAAGGGGAACGTAATTTTTGGCTCTGAAGACAGAGTGGTATATGCTGTTTCTACAGCCGGACGATTGGTATGGACGTGTCCCACGGAAGGTCGGATTCGGTCATCGCCTACAGTTGAATTTGATCATGCTTTTTTTGGCTCTGATGATCACAAACTATATGCTGTTAATGCCCAAAGCGGGCGGATTATATGGAAATTTGAGGCTTTGGGGCCTATTCGCTCTACGCCTACGCTTGGGGATGAGATGGTTTATGTGGGGTCGGAAGATGGACACCTTTATGCCATTGACATGTCAACAGGAAAGAGTCGCTGGAAATTCAGGACCGGTCGAGGTATTACCTCCAGCCCAACACTTGTTGAAAACTTTATTATTGTCGGTTCGTCAGACAGGCATATTTATAGCGTTGACGCTAAAACCGGCTATACAGCCTGGCGGGTTAGAACCGGACAGGCTGTAATCTCTAGCCCTGTTGTAGCCGATGGTACAATTTACGTTGGCGGGGTAGATAAATACTTTTACGCTATTGATGCAAGAGGCGGCAAAGTACAATGGAAAGTTAATATTGAATCCCAGATTGTTTCAACACCGGCTGTAACCAACGAGGCCGTCTTTTTTGGCACTTCTGCCGGCGAGGTGGTAAGTATTAGCCGCAGAGATAGAAAAATACGCTGGAAATTCAAAACAGACGGCCCTATTCCGTCATCGCCTCTGGTTGTTGATGGCGTTGTGTATATAGGCTCAACCGACCACTACGTTTACGCATTGCCGGCTTAAGAAAACCTTAAAGACCATAACCCATGAATTTTTT
>JAJRVO010000379.1 GCA_024277275.1 Chloroflexota bacterium | reverse complement strand
GTCATTCGTCATTTGCAAATGACCAATGACCAGGGACAAATGACAAATGACGCCATCATAAATGGCTCCTTTACGGCAAAGGAATCAATTTCAAAATCTGGCCCGAGTACAGGGTGTCGGGATTGTCCAGGTTGTTTGTTTCGGCAATATAACGCCACTGGGCCGAGTCGCCATACTCTTGATGCGCAATCCAATCCAACCGCTGGCCCTCCTCCACAACCCAAATTTTCCTGGCCTCGCTGCGCGAGGTTGGGTTTTGGGGCCGGGTTACCTCGCCTACTTGTTTAAGAGTAACGGCTACCTCGGCGCGTAAGGGCGTGCCGTTGGCGGCAAACAAAGTAAATTTTTGTTTGAGGTCTTTGATTACGGCATTAAACGCCAAAAACTTGCCCCACTGAAAGCGGCACATTGGCGGCTCGCTCAAGCCCGTGGTAGCGTCCTTTTTGTCTTCGTCAACCTCGGCCATTTCAACCAGGTTTTTATACTCGTCACGCACATCCTTGTCGCCACCGTCGCTGGTGGTATCAAACAAAAAGGTAATCGACATATCCGTGGCTTGCCCCCCGGAGAACACCAGTTTGGGGGCATGACCGCCCTGGTCCGGTCTCTCTTCCCAGGTCAGGGTCTGGCCGATGCCAAACTCGGCCGGGTTAAAGTGACACTCAACTTCATTGTTGTTATTTAAGTTAACAATCTTAGCTTTTTCTACGCTGGGTGGGGCCATAACATTACTCCTGTGAAAATAGTTTGGTGAGTTCATTGAGTTTGTTAAGTTAGGTGAGTTACTCACTCAACTAATTAAACTCACTCAACTCATTAAACTTTATTTTCATTCTCGTTGTCGTCTCGCAGAGACTATCCGACTCCTCTGTAAATTTTATCTAAATGGCCGTCGTTCGCGCTCAACTGCCAATTTCCGTTTAATCAGCGGCAGGATTTGCCGGGCCAACTTATCCAGGTCTGGTTCCTGTGCCGCCGCAGGCTCGCCGCCTGGCGACTCCTCAACAGGAGCGGAAGCGGTCTCAATCCGTTGAATTACTCCCGTTGAAGCGGATGGTTCTGTCTGAGCGGGAGGCGGCGTTTGGTCTGCCGGCCGGCGTTGCACAATCTCCGGCGGAGGCGGCAAGCTAACCGACGGTTGTGACCAGCTCTGGCTTGACACCCTGTCAACAGAGCGGGTTGTTTCTATTCGGATTGGCGGCGCCAGCGGCAGGGTTGACGTCTCGGAAGGCCCTGTTGAAGCGTCGGGTCGGGCGCTGCCTGGTAGCAAGGGTTCATCTGCCGGCGTTCCCTCTTGGTCCGTCCTGGCTTCTCTGCCTTTGGCAGAGCCTTTGCCTTTGGCAGAGCCTTTGCCTTTGGCAGAGCCTTTGCCTTTGGCAGAGCCTTTGCCGGTAGCAAATCTTCTGCCGGTAGCAGATCTTCTGCCGTTGACCGAGTCGGATTTTCCCCGGGCCTGGGGCAGCACGGCCATCTGCACCACAGATTTGCTTTTGGTTAAATCCTTTGATGCAACCGGCGACGGTTCAGTTAAAGGTAAGCGCATACTGGAGGCCGCTTTGGCTTGAATCTCCTTATTCAAATCAACCGTAGAGTCATCAATCTCAGATGGTTGCTCCTTTTCCTGAGTCGATTGCGTTGGTTGTAAACGCAATGGCATCTCTACCTGACGTTGCGCAGGCGGCTCAACCGCCCTCGGCTCCGGTACAGTAACCGGCCTTTCCGCAACCTCCGCAATATCCGTCTCTACAATGGGCTGTTTGCTTGTTTGGATTGCTTCAACCTTCTGTGTTAACTCAACCCCTTCAGTCGAGCCGGTCAGCGGCGTCTCCGGCTCTCGCAGCGGCATCTCCACCTCTGGTTGTCGCTGCACCGTTGGCTCACTTGCTCTCGGCTCCGGTACAGTGACCGGCTCTTCCGCAACCTCCACCGTATCCGCCTCTGGAATGAGATGTTCGCTCTCTTGGGGCGACTCAACCTCCTCAGTCGAGCCTATCAACAGCGTTTCCGGCTGTCGCAGCGGCATCTCTACCTCTGGCTGGCGCTGCACCGTTGATTCAACCGGCCTCGGCTCCGGTACAGTAACCAGCTCTCTCGCAACTTCTGCCGTGTCCATCTCTGGAATCGGTTGTTCGCTCTCTTCAATAACTTGGGCCGACTCGGTCTCCTCGACCGGACTTGTCGGCGGCGTTTCCGGCTGTCGCAGCGGCATCTCCGCCTTTGGCCGGCGCTGTACGGTTGGCTCAACCGGCCTCGGCTCCGGTACAGTGACCGGCCCTTCCGCAACTTCTGCCGTGTCCACCTTTGGAGTAGATTGTTCGCTCTCCTCAGTGGTTTGGGCTGACTCGGCCTCCTCGACCGGACTTGTCGGCGGCGGTTCCGGCTGTCGCAGCGGCATCTCCGCCTTTGGCCGGCGCTGTACGGTTGGCTCAACCGGCTTCGGCTCCGGTACAGTGACCGGCTTTCCCGTAACTTCCGCCGTGTCCATACCTGGAATGGATTGCTCACTCTCCAAAGTGGGCTGGGGAAACTCGGCCTCCTCCACCGAGCCTATCAGCGGCGTTTCCGGCTGTCGCAGCGGCATCTCCGCCTCTGGCCGGCGCTGTACGGTTGGCTCAACTGGCTCTGGTACAATGACCGGCTTTTCCGTAACTTCCGTCGGAGCAACCTCCGGAACGGGCTGTTCGCTCTTTTCAGTAGCTTGGGTTGACTCGACCTTCTCGGTCAAACCTGTCAGCGACGTCTCCACTTCTGGCTGACGCTGCACCGCTGGTTTAACCGGCCCCGCAGTGACCGGTTTTTCCGCAACTTCCGTCGGGGCAATCTCTGGAACAGGTTGTTCGCTTTTTTCAGTAACTTGGGTTGACTCGACCTTCTCGGTCAAACCTGTCAGTGGTGTTTCCGGCTGTCGCAGCGGCATCTCCACCTCTGGCCGGCGCTGTACGGTTGGCTCAACCGGCTTCGGTTCCGAGATGGCAGTTGCTTCTTCTACTAAACCCGCATCTAAGGTGGATTCCTCTTTTTCAATTGGCGCTACCCGCTCCGGCTCAGGTTCTTCCGGCGACTCCGGCTCGTCAGTTTTGGGGCTAACTGCTTCCATCGTAACCGGCGGTGGCGTTGGCACACTTGGGCCGGTTGACGGTGTTGGTTGAGGCGACTGTGCCCGGACCGAGTCGCCCCTATCAACCTGCCGCTGCACCGGCGGGCGTTTTGGCGATGGTCTGGTGGCCGGTATTTGTTCGGGCCTTTCGGGGGGCGTTGCCGGAGGAGCAGGTTTGTCTGGGGTTTTGTGGGTATCCGGCAAGGTCGGAGACCTTGCGGCATCCTGAGAAGAAATCTCCTCCACACGCGAGTATGCCCGTGGTCTTTGGATTCCAGGTTGTCTTTTCCTCTGGATATCCGCAGATGATTTCGGAGAAGCGGGCGGGGTGCGGGTAAAATGCGGTTTTTCCAGCGCTGCCCGCACCTCGGCTACGCTAAATGGTAATTGGGGGTCTGGCCGGGTTTCGGCTGTCTTACGCTGAACAGGAGTAGGCGTCTCCTTGCTGGGGCTAGGGGTAGATGGTGGCCGGCCCTGTTCCAGGGCCTGACGAACCTCTTCTAAAGTGAATGGTAAGTGAGGCTCGCGCCCTTTGGTCTCTGATTCTGGTTCTACTCCTACATCGGCGCCGGCCAAAGTCAAGTCCGTTGTCTCTGCCGGTTTGATCTCGCTCCGTGGGGTTTCGTGTTTAGAGCCTGTATCCGGGAAGCGGTCTATAATAGTTTTCGTGAATCGATCCACCAAGAGTGGGTTAACAGAACCTACATCCGGCCGCCAGACAGCGCTCTGGTTGACCGTACGCTGAACGCGATTCAAAAACGAGGCAGTATTTGCTACAGTTAGCGGCGTTTGAGAAAATTTATTAGCAGCTTCTCCCGGTTTGCCTTCAGGGGCGCTGTCGGTTTGCAGCCGGCGTTGCACCCACGGAGACAGAACTCGTTGTCCCCAGTTTGCCCTGGCAACCACGGAGCGGGCCAGACTGTTGAGGTCTGCCGATTCTTCTTGAGGCAGTTGTTTTTTTTCTTGGTTGCCTGATTCCTGGTCCATGTTCATTCTACCCTATAACAAAGGTATAGCAACCATCTGGAGGCCATGGTGGACAAGCTCCAACGATTCAACGGCAACTTCGGTATTAGCGGTATTAAAGCTGGGACCGGTCCATTTGGTTGGATAGGCATCTGTTAGGCTCCATGCTTGCATTTGTAGCAAGTTTGCCGTAAAGAGGGTAATGGTTACATGGCGACGTTCCACCTGGCAGGTGTATAACCCTTCTTGAAACCAATCCCACAATTTAGTCCCGGCCAGTCCCCGTTTAAGGGTGATTCTTGGGTATTTAACCCGGCCCGGCAACTGATGCTCATAGTCATTTACTCCACCTTCCGGGTGAACTTTAACATCTCGTTCTATGCCTAACCCGCTACATTCGGTAAAATAGGCCAAAGGGTCGGCCCCTAATGTAACCACAAAGGCAAATCCGAGGATAGGTTCGCTTAGAAATAAGCGGCTTGAAATTGCTACTGGCATAAGCTACTCCTTAAGAAGATTTGTGGCAGGGTAGCAAGGTAACAGGGTAGCAGGGTGACGCCCTTTATTTTTTTGCAACTTTGCAACCCTGCAACCTTGCAACCTTGCAACCTTGCAACCTTGATCGCCAATTTCTTGTCGATGTAAAAGCCTTAGACGCTATCTATTCCATCCCAACCGCTCTCGCTCCACTCTTAGCTCTTGCTTGAGCAAAGCGTAAACCTTGTCGGCCAGGGCCGATACATCTATTTCTTGGTTGGTTCCCACAGTCTCAAGGTTTTCTTGGTCTGCCGACATCCTTTGGATCAGGTCAGGTGAAATCATGTCACCACTACCGCCGCAAACCAGTTCTAACGTTTCAACGCTTACCTCGCTCTTGCCGGTATTAAAGCCGGGGCCGGTCCATTTGGCGGGATAAACATCTACCAGGTTCCACGTTTTCATATCTAGCAGATTTGCGGTAAAGAGGACGATGGTTACATTACGACGTTCTACCTGGCCGGTATACAATCCTTCTTGAAACCAATCCCATAGTTTAGTCCCGGCCAACCCCCTTTTGAGCGTAACGTTTGTGTATTTGATGCGTCCCGGCAACTGATGCTCAAAGTCATTCACTCCCCCTTCCGGGAAAGTTTTAATTTCTCGTTCAATGGTTACGCCGCTACATTCGGTAAAAAAACCCAGAACATCAGCCCCCAGCAAAACAACAAAAGTGTAGCCCAGGAGCGGTTCGCCCTGAAATAAGCGGCCTGAAATTGATACTGGCATAAGCTGTTTCTAAACACACGCTAAGGTGACTGGCGTTTTTAAAAACGCCAGTCACCTAACTTTTTATAGTTTCATTAAACCTGCGGTTGATTTTGGCAATCTCTTTCACCCAACGCTGTCGCTGTGGGTGTTCTAGTACCAAAATATCTTGATGAGGCCAATGGAAGTGATAAGCAATGTAGGCTACCTCCTCGTACAGACGGTCAAGGGGGTAGCCTACGATACCCCCCCCAAGTTGGCCAAATCCATATCAAACTGCTGTTGACATTCCGGGCAGGTTACCGGGAAAAGGGTTGTGCCTTCTTCATTGATGCGTCGATACATTTCCTGAAGATAGGCCAGATCGGCGGCAAAGAGATTCTCAATGACGCCGGTATTGATGGCGGGTAACGTGCCCAACTTAGTGACCACACGTGAGAGTAAGACAATAACCAGATAGGCTTGATTATCCCGCACCCGTCGATCTTGTAAAGGAATAATCTCGTCCATAGCCGTAGCCAGGCGCATCACCCCAGTCTTGTGCAGATTGCCGTCCTGATCAATGTACCCTCGCGGCAAAGTGAACTCGAATTCGGTCTGTAGGCCGACCATAGACGATTACACCTTAACACGCACTATATATTCATGGACAATGGTGATCTCTTCAAGACTAATGTCGTTGCCGTCTGATTTAGGCGTAGGCCCGGAAATCTTTGAGGGCCAGGCATTCTTGAAGTCCCACTTGGCCTTTGGCGTCAGGGCTTGATCAAACATGGTGATTGACCCATTTTTGCGGGCGCTTGCTACATCGCCATCTTCAACCATCTTCCGCCAATCCCAAAGCTGCATATCAGAGGTGACTCCACGCTTGAGGGTGACATCAGACCACTTTAAGCGGCCCGGCACTTTCATAACCACCTGCACCCCTTTTTCATTGACCGCCTTCTGCTCGGCAATCTCCGTCTCCGAGCCGATGCCGCTGCACTCGGTGAAATAACCTGCAATTACACCCTGGACATCAAGCGCAAAATGAAAACCAATAAGGGGATCTTCTCGTTCGGTATCTACTGCACTTGGCATAATTTTACTCCTTAAAAATAGTTTTCTTTAAGATTAAATTTCCCGATGCCTGTTCCCAAACTGGAGTTTGGGAACAAGGTAAAGCGCCTTAATTATCAACCGGGACCGGCCCACTGGCTGATGCGGAAGATGACAAACTCGGCCGGTTTAACCGGGCACATGCCAATCTCAATGAACAATTGTCCCAGGTCTCGCGTAGAAGCCGGGTTGAGTTCCGCGTCACACTTTACATAAAACGCCTGGTCCGGGTTTGTCCCAAATAGCGCTCCCTGCGCCCAGACGGTGTTTAAGAAGGACCCCACGTCCCGGACAATCATGCCCCACAACGTTGGTTCATTGGGTTCAAAAACAATCCATTGGGTACCCCGCTCAATTGACTTTTCAACGTAGTTAAAGAGCCGGCGCACGTTTAGGTAACGCCAGGAGGGATTGCTGGTAAGCGTGCGCGCTCCCCAAACCCGGATACCCATGCCGGGAAAAGCCCGGACAACATTGATGCCGTTGGGATTCAACACGTCGTGTTCCCCTTTGGTGACATTGTAGGCCAGGCCGGTAGCCCCGCCGACAACCTCGTTGGCGGGAGCCTTATGAACGCCTCGGGTGTTATCGCTGCGCGCCCAGATACCGGCCATGTGGCCTGAGGGCGGAACGAGTTTAGAGGCGTTTGTCACCGGGTCCATCACCTGAATCCAGGGATAGTAAAGCGTAGCATAGCTAGAATCGTAGCCGGCCGTATCCATACGCCATTTATTAATCTGTTGGGGATTCATGTTGGGCGGAGAATCCAGGATTGCCACCCGGTCGCCCATTTTCTCGCAGTGGGCGATAATCAGGGTTTGAACCGCCTTGATCATATCCAGATCAAGTTTTTGACCCGGCATAGGCGTCATCAGGTCTGGAATACCGACCATGGTTACATCATCAAGGGCTTCTATCCCCTCGATGCCGGTTCGCTGGATGACATCGCCCTGAAAATCGGAGTAACTGGCCGGCGCAATCAGCTTCGACTCGATATTCAGTGTTTGCTCCTGGGTTTTGGGCCATCGCTTGGCCAATGGAGCTTTAGTGTCTGCAAGCACAAAATCAACAAGTTTGGACGCCCTGTTGTTTTTGAAGGCTACGCGAATTTCTTTGCCGGCATCTGTCTCAACTTCGGTTAAGGTTACATCCGGTAACTCTTCTTTAACGTTCCAGGAGCCGGTCACTCCTTGCTGCTCAATAGTAACATTAAACGATTGGCCCCCGTCATCGGCTGCGGTCGGTGTATCGCCTGCTTTGGCACCCTTCTTTGGTTTCTCTGCCGCAGCAGGCGGTTCAGGCGCGTCAACCTTTACCCGCAAACGCAACCCGCTAAAGCCGGCCTGCTTAGACTGGGCAATTAGTTGCGGCTTGCCATCTGCGCCAAGCAAAGCGGCTTGCGCTTTGGGAATTGTCTTTACACTGAGCACATAGCAGCGCGAACCGCCATTGAGAAAGTAACCATAAACAGCGTGGGGTAAGTAAGCCCCATCAATAAAGCTACCAAAAGTCTCAATATATTGGGTCCAGTTGGTGACCAGTTGTGATTGACCCATAACGTCTACAGTGATGGATTCACCATTAACTTGATCGGTTCGCTGGGCCTTTTCACTAAACCCAATAAAGACAGGCATGGCCGTGCCAACCCCTTCAATGGGTTTGGGGCCACGGTCTACTTCTTCAACGTAAACCCCTGGTGATAGATATTCAGGCATTGCAACCTCCTTGTTTACAGTACTAAAAAATAGTTAACAAATTAAAATTTGCTGCATAAACAAAACAGATAATGTAGACTTTTGCCTTTCACCCCCTTTCAAGCATTATACCTCAAAATCATAATCTGCCGCTGGAACGGTAATCTTATGGCGACGCGGTTTGCGTCCTTTAACAGAAATCTCCAGCGTGTAATTACCGGCTTTGAGGTTGCCAATAGCAAATCTTCCTTCCGGTTGAAGGGGAACCTCTACCCCCCGTTCAACAAGCGTCATCAGAACATCTTCAAGGGGCTGGTCGCTGTGCAGCGTACCCCCAATAGTCCAAAAGATGTCTGGCTCACTGCCTTCAGTGAACTGCCGCGAGAGCGGGTCTATAGACTCGCCAATCCGTAGCTCTCTGGTGCGAACCAGTGGTCCGGTAACGGGATGGTACGGGTCAAGAACCAGAGTAATAATACATGGAATGCCCGGTCGCCATTCATTATCCATTGCGCCCCAAAAGTCGGCCGGGTTGCGCAACTCTTCCTCCTGGCCTACCATAATGGGGATAGGCACCGGCTGATTTTGCAGGCTCTCAGGCAATAAATCTTCCGGCAAATGTGGATAACGATTAAGCGCCATCAGGCTTCTGCTCAGCAAGCTGTGTTCATCCTCCGGATCGGTGGCCCAGGCGGTAATCAGGTAATTCAGGTCAACTCTGAGCGGTTTGCGGCGTTTGGTCACTGTGCCGCCGTTATTGCGCTCAACGTCCCACATTGGCCGGGTTTGACGCAGCTTTTTGTTCTCGTGTAGTTCGTACAAAAAGATATTGAGCGTGGGCCGGTTCAGCCGGGCCGACCATTCCCGCTTGGGTTGATCAAAGGCAATATCAACTTCGCCATTTTTAATGGGCAGTTCACGGATGAACAGTTGTCGTAAAGTTTCATCCAGATCGTTAAACATACTCACTCACTCCTTACAGCGCTGCCGGCCTTTAATTTTTCTTCCAGATTACATCTGAACCGATCTTTTTTGTGACCTTTGCGTCGAATAGCCTTTGGTTACACCTCTTCGTCCGGTAGTTCATCTTGCCGCTGGACAGAGTCATCTCGCTTTGGCTGGAGCATCTCTTCCTCTTCTTCTATCGGCTGTCGTTGGATGGACTCATCAGCCTTCATTTGCATCATCTCTTCTTCTTCCTCCTGCCGCTGGACGGTCTCATCCCGCTTCGCCTGCATCATCTCTTCCTCTTCTTCTATCGGCTGCCGCTGGATGGACTCATCGGCCTTCATCTGCATCATCTCTTCTTCTTCCTCCTGCCGCTGGACAGTTTCATCCCGCTTCGCCTGCACTTCCTCTTCTTCCTGCCGCTGGACGGACTCGCCTACCGGGCTGACGGCCTGCTTGGCCATAGCGTCCGCCTCTTGCTCAAAAGCATCACCGGCAGGCCGAACCGTCATGCCACCCCCGCTACCGCCGACTTTCCCGGAACTTTGCTGCACCACGTGGGTTAATTCATGGGCAATCAGCTCTTTGCCGCTGCCAGAACCGGGATTGTACTCGCCCTGTTTGAAGAAGATGTCCTGGCCGGTGGTAAACGCTTTGGCGCCAACTTGTTGGTTCAGCGCATCAGACTCTGCGTTGTTATGCACCCGCACCCCGCTAAAGTCATGCCCCATAGCCCCGCTCATTTGTGTTTGGACCGCGCTATCCAGCGTTTGCCCCCCGCCCCGGGCCTGGTTGATACGGTTGGCCGTTTCATTGTCCAGGTCAAAGCCGTCATTGCCGCCGCTGCGTTGAGCTATAAGTTGCTGCACGGCCTGGTTGCCAACCTGCTGCTGTAGCCGAAGCGCTACGGCCTCATCAGCATTTAAACCGGCCGGCGATTGCTTTTCCGGCGACTGCGTCGTTTTATCCGGCTTAATTTGCTTGACTTGCGACTTTTCAGCTAAAGTAAAATCCTTGCCCATCATTTTGCTCCTTTCACTAAATACTTGGGTCAGGCGTATCACCGGCGACATCCGGCCAAGGCGGCCTGACAAACTGCCCGGATTGTATCATAAGAATCAGCCCTTTTTAGGTCGACTCCAACGGTAGCAACGGCTCTATATCCCCAAACAAACCTGTTATGTAGGCTTCAAGGGCCTCTTTCCCTTCAGGATCGGGACAAATGGTAAGCGCTTCCAGAGCTTGATCGCGTTCTTTCAGCGCAGCCCAAATCATAAAGCTGCGGGCGTCAATAGTATCCAGTATTTCTTTGATTCGTTCTCCATGCGCGGCTATTTGATTTGTCTCTACCAGGGCCGCAAGTTCGTCGCGGTTAGCATGGTTCTCCGTTAAGCCATAAATCAGGGGCAGGGTAATTTTTCCTTGCATCAGGTCTGTTACCCCATCAGGATGCCAGATCGATTCCATATCGTTCACTAGCTGGATGGTCAACCCAAGATGAAACCCAAAATCGCCACAGGCTTCAATCAAGTCCTTTCTGTCCGTGCCAACTATGGCTCCGGCGGCGCAGCCCGCAGCGTATCCCCAGGCAATTTTTTGTTCCATTGTCAGCCAGTAATCTTCAGTTGTTTGAGGATTGCCGGAAAGGTCTCTGTCCTGACCATAGGTAATGTGCAAAAAGGTATCTGCAAATGTGCCGTTAATCTGGTGGAATGTTTCCGGGGCCAAAGGCGACTGGCTGAGGATGATAAAAGATAGAGATTCAATTGCTGACGCATAATTCCAGGTTCTGGCCGGCCCAACCTGCTTCCACAACCGCTCTGGACGATCTTGATCCTCCAAATCATCCAATATGCGCAAGCTTGTTGCGGCGGCTGTCAACGCCGCCGCAACATAAACGGCATCTTTTGCCTGGCCGCCAACCGCTTTGCAAGAAGCCAGCGGCAAAATAGCTTCAGGAATGAGAGGACCTTCAATCACCCCCTCAAAAAGATACCTCAATTAAGGCCAGTATTTAGGCGACGCTTCCCAAAGAATTTCTCGCACAACAGGATAGAGCGATTTCAGCCAATCCATTTGCTATCCCTGCGGTAATGGTAGAATAAATCTTGCGTTTGGCAGACAAAGCGGCAAAATAAAATCATTTACCGCTCTATAATTGCCTCCAGAACTTCTCCCGTATTGGCGTCTACAGTCAAAGTAAAGTCTCCTCCAAGCGTATCTTTTGGAGGCGGAAAAACGACCTTGTATTTATTGCCTTTAAGAGAAACGGTAACTTCTCTGTTCTCAAAAGATGTGCCGGACTGGGTAAGCCACTCTTTTGCCCGTTCAACAGCTTCCTGCTTTGATATCACGCTTTCCTCCACTGTTTGGTTTACGCCATTGGCGGCATTTTCACTCTGGGCAACGGACCCTCTGCCAACAATAAAGCCCAGAGTAAACCCAAAAATGGCCGCAACGCCAATGATATACCAGATTGTCGGTTGATTTAGATACTGGCGCATAACGGATGGTTTTGACATTAGCATCAACAAAGTTACGCCTAAACTAACAACAGTAAATATCTATTTTCTGCGAGAAGGCCCATACGTGTAGTCTTTAACTTTTTTGCGGGATGTGTTTGTGAAATCCCGGGTAATGCCTGGGCTGTTTCGCCCATTTGCAAAAGTTTTGTCTGCGCCGCTTGGGCCAACCGGGAAAACCCCTGGTCTGCCGGGTCGAATTGGGGGATGTTGATGGTAGTGGCCTACATGATATTCTGGGTCCGCGTCTGCCGGCGTTGCTCCGGGGTCAACACCGTCTTCCGTGCCTATCGCCTTGTTTACTACTTTAAATTTACTAG
>JAJRVO010000378.1 GCA_024277275.1 Chloroflexota bacterium | reverse complement strand
TAGAGATGGTGATGCCGGGAGACAATGTGGAGTTGGGAGTAGAGTTGATAGTGCCGGTGGCGTTAGAAGAAGGGTCAAAGTTTGCCATTAGAGAAGGTGGACGAACCGTTGGCGCCGGATTTATCACTCAAATTGTTGAGTGATTATCTGGCTGGTCAAGCCCCATAAGGCTTAATGCCGGCTGGCTTTTTAGAAAGGAGTCAGAGGGTCGAGAGGTGGTTTATATTTCTCGCCCTCTTTTTATGGATTATGGCTAAAAAAGCAGTACGCATAGTTGTTACTCTGGCTTGTACGGAGTGTAATGAACGCAATTACACTTCTCAAAAAAACCGTCGAAATGATCCGAATCGCCTTGAACTAAATAGATACTGCCCGCGATGCCGTACCCATCGGCTTCATCGGGAAACTAAATAACCGTTATAGGTGAGGAAGGCGTGTCAGGATGGCAAAATCAAAGTCAAGTACGGCTGCAACAACAGCTAGCAGAGACAGTCACCCAATAATTAAATATTTTAATGCAACACGCGCTGAATTACGTAAAGTAGCCTGGCCTACCCGAGATGAAACCAAGAATCTAACAACGATAATTGTGGCTGTAACTGTAGCTATGGCCGTTTTCTTGGGAACGCTGGATTATATTTTTCAGGTCGTAGCGGCCGGTATTATCGGCGGCGATTTTATCAGGATTGGCCTGGCAGTTGTACTATTTCTGGGCGGCGTGGCGGCATTTTATTTTAACAGTCAAGAATAGCGGCCCATTCCGTCCAATCCGGATTTTTGCGATATTTGGTAAGTAAATGAGTACACTTATGGCTGACGAAAACAGTGTCATAGACAACATAGCAGATGAGGCTGAAGACCTGGTTGAGTCTTTGGAAGGCGCTGATGCGGATGTATCAGTAGACCAAGCAGAGACTAAAGATTCAGAGACCGAAGCAGAGACTGAAGACTCAGAGGCCGAAGCAGAGGTTGAAGAAGAACTCCCCAGACCTGAGAATACAGAGTGGTATGTTATCCATAGCTATTCCGGCTATGAAAACAAAGTGGAAAAGAATTTAATGCATCGCATCGAGTCGATGGGGATGCAGGATAAAATCTTTCAGGTTGTGGTGCCTACCGAGGAAGAGGTTGAGCTTAGAGACGGCCATCGTAGAACCGTAGAACGACGGGTATTTCCCGGCTACATCCTGGTAGAAATGGTTCTGGATGAAGACTCGTGGTATGTGGTTAGAAACACGCCCGGCGTAACAGGTTTTGTCGGCTCTGGAAACAAACCTATCCCTCTCCGTCCAGACGAGGTTGACACAATCCTTAAACGGATGGAGGCTGAAGCGCCCAAGATTAAGGTTAGCTTTAAGGTTGGGGAAAAAGTCCGTATTGTTGAAGGTCCGTTTGAAGATTTCATGGGCACAGTTGACGACATCGATATTGATCGCACTCGCGTAAAAGTGCTGGTTAATTTCTTTGGACGCGAGACTCCCATAGAACTTGACTTTTTACAGGTAGAACGCGCTTAATCAGTTATTGGTGAACAGTAACCAGCAAACAGTTATTTCTTGTCACCAATTACTGATTACTGATATTAAGAAGGATTAGAATATGGCTAAAAAAGTAAAAGCTATTGTAAAGTTACAAATTCCGGCAGGTAAAGCCAACCCGGCCCCGCCGGTTGGTACAGCTTTAGGCCCTCATCAGATTAATATTATGGCCTTTTGCAAAGAGTACAATGCCAGAACTCAGAGCATGATGGGTTCAATTATTCCTGCTGAAATCACCATTTATGTTGATCAGACCTTTTCTTTTATTACCAAAGCTCCACCTGTTAGCGACCTTTTGAAAAAAGCGGCAGGCTTAGAAAAGGGTTCAGGCGTGCCTAATAGAGAAAAGGTTGGAAAAGTTAATCGCGCCCAGGTGCGCGAAATTGCCCAAACAAAAATGCAAGACCTGAACGCCGTAGATGTAGAAGGCGCGATGAGGCAAATTGAAGGCTCTGCCCGCAGCATGGGAATTCTTGTTGAAGAGTAACCCCTGCTGGTTGAAGTGGGAGGGGCATTCCGGTTTGGATGCGTCCCGATATAGATGCATCCAATTGGAAAAAGAAACCCGTTAATACCACACTTTTAGGAGGAAACAATGCCTAAACGAGGCAAAAAGTATAAAGATGCAGCCAAGCTAGTTGACAAGGCAGCCAGCTATTCACCGGAAGAAGCGGTAGATTTAGTTAAAAAAACCTCATACTCAAACTTTGATGCAACGGTTGAGGTTCATCTAAGAATGGGCTTAGATCCCCGCAAAGCGGACCAACAAATTCGCACTACGGTTCAGTTGCCGCATGGCACAGGTAAAGTAGTGCGCGTGCTGGTTTTTGCCGAGGGTGAAGACCAAAAAATAGCCCTGGATGCCGGCGCAGATTATGCCGGCACTGACGATATTATCCCAAAAATTCAGGACGGCTGGTTTGAATTTGACGTATCTGTAGCAACGCCGATGGTAATGTCTAAAGTGGGCCGGTTGGGTAGAGTGCTGGGTCCCAGAGGCTTAATGCCCAGCCCCAAAGCCGGCACCGTTGTGCCCGGTCCTGATATAGAACGTGTTGTTAAAGAATTAAAAGCCGGCAGGGTAGAATTTAGGTTGGATAGAACCGCCAACATTCACGTGCCTATTGGCAAATCAAACTTTTCAAAAGAACAACTGGCCCAAAACTTTGCCGCACTTATGGAATCTGTAATGCAGGTAAAACCGACTGCGTCAAAAGGGGCTTATATTAGAAAGTTAACTTTGGCTGCAACTATGGGACCTGGCATTAAAGTGGATGTCGCTCAAGCTATGCAAATGAAGTTAGACTGATTTTATTAAACCCCGGAAGTTTTCGCAGTAAATTAAACAACTGAATACTATCTATACCAAAGACAGCAGGCGCGCTTTAATAACAAACATTTAAAAAGCGCTTAATTACCAAATAGTTGTTGCCTGCCGAGGTAAGGACAAGGAAAATTTAAAAGATGACTGTGCATTTATTGTGCAGCCACTTAGGGTGTATTCTGTAATTTCTAAGTCTCTACGTCGGTAGGCGTAGAGACTTTTTATTTTAGAGAAAGGAGGCAAAGACTTGGCTATATCACGTGCAAAGAAAGAAGAGTTAGTTAAAGAATATGTAGACCACTTAAACAATAGCGAGGCGATTATTGTTACCGATTATCGCGGGCTAACGGTGACTGAAATGCAAGAACTGCGGGCAGAAATTCGCAAAGCCGAAGGTGGTTTTGTGATTGTCAAAAATACACTGGCTCGCCGCGCTCTGGAAGATGCGGGGTTGCCGGTTGTTGATGACTTGTTGACCGGGCCTGTGGGCATAGGATTTTGTCAACAAAATGTTACCGGCGTAGCTAAAGCTATAACCGATTATGCCAAAAAGAATGACGCCCTAACAGTTAAGGGCGGCTTGATGGGAGAAAAGGTTATGGACGAAGCCGCTGTTAAAAATTTGGCCAGCCTGCCCTCAATTGATGTATTACGCGCTCAATTGCTTGGTTTGATCAATGCTCCGGCCACCCAATTAGCCGGCGTCATAGCCGGCAGTGTCCGTCAATTGGTCAACGTGGTTAATGCTTATGCAGAAAAAGATACCGAAGCGGCTTCTGTTGAAGCTTAAAGCTGCTGTAGACATTTGAATTTATTACCTTAAAAATAACTGGGATGGTTCACAAATTGGTTAACACTTTTCTATCTGACAAAGGACGAATGACGATAGACGAATGAAAAATACCCGATATTCACGCTTTTTTCGTCGTCTGTCGTTAGTCATTCGTCAAAAGTGTAAAGTTAATTCTCGTACCTTTTGAACCATCCCAAATAACTCAACAAAAGATAAAAAATTTAGGAGAAAATAATAATGGCAGACCTTGAAAAAATTGCTGATGAACTCAGCCAACTGACTGTATTAGAAGCGGCTGATCTAACCAAAATTCTAGAAGAAAAATGGGGCGTAAGCGCTGCTGCCCCGGCCGCTGTTATGGCTATCCCCGGCGCTGCTGCTAACGGCGCAGCAGAGGAAGAAGAAGAAAAAACCGAGTTCGACGTTACCCTGAAAGAGATTGGGGCCAAAAAGATTCAGGTTATCAAAGCCGTGCGCGCGCTTCGCTCCGACCTGGGCTTGAAGGAAGCCAAAGAACTGGTTGACAGCGCTCCGGCCAAGATTTTAGAAGCCGTTAGCAAGGATGCGGCTGAAGATGCCAAGAGCAAGCTAGAAGCCGAAGGCGCTACTATTGAGGTTGGCTAATTTTTCTGGTTAACCCAGTTTAATAAAAAAGAGCCGTTGCTAGCAACGGCTCTTTTTTATTATAATTTGTGTATCTTCTCAATAACTTGGGGTGACTTTGTGCAGACCGCAGAGGTTTTTAAAACCTCTGCGGTCTTTACCCCGGAATATTGAGCAGTTACTAATTTGTCGCAATTGTTTACTCAAGCGGCGAGATTTTCTCGACAACCTGGGCAAATTCATCAGCCAAAGCTTCCGCTTCAGCCTGTGACCCGGCTTCTGTGTTGATGCTGAAATAAGGTTGGTCAGAGTCAGGCACAATTAAAACCCATTTGTTTGGTCCAAGACTAACTTTTACGCCGTGTGTCGCCTGATTTTTATAATCTTCAAATTGTTCATTGATAAGACGCATAACCTTGGGCTTTGCTTCCCAAATGCAAGATACCCGTCTCTCGGCAATGTGGTAAGCCGGAAGGCTAAGAACAATATCGCTTACGCTGGCCTTTTGTGTGGCTAAAAATTCTAGCGTTTTGGCCAAAGCCATTATGCCGTCAACAGCGCATTGAAAATCGGGAAATATAAAATGGCCTCTACCGTCGCCGGCCATAATAACATTTTTATTGTAAGTAACCTTTATCAGAGCGTCAGATTCCATTTCCGTGCGGATAATCCGCCCTCCATGTCGCTCTGCAATTTTTTCAAATATACCTGGCATATTAACCGGAATGGCTATGACGCTACCCGGAGCATCCCGAAAAGCCAAATCAACCATAACAGCACAAGCCGTGATATCCTTTAACAGATTACCCCGATCATCTATCAAAACTATCTTCTCGCCGCCCGGAGTTAATCGCGCTCCTAATTGCGCTCCCAGAGCCGCTGTAATCAATTGCATTTGTCTAAATGTAGCCTGAGATTGAGACTGCTCCAAAGATGCCTTTGTTTTATCAGTATTGATATTAAGGGTGACAACATTACAACGCAAGTTATCAAGAATAAACGGCAGCACATTAGCTATTGGAATATCGGCAAAATCAACAACCAGATTAAAAAATGCGTCTTGAATAGCTTTGGTATTGATGTGCTTTAGAAAATCTTCAATATAGAGGTCTCTAGCCTGTTTAGCATATTCAATACTGCCTATGTCATCAAGGTAAACGCGTCTAAAATCTTCTCTAAAAAAGATGCGTTCAATGGATCGTTCTTTATCTTTGCTAATATTTAACCCTTCACAATCCATAAACCGGATATCAACCACACGCTGGTCAAACGGCGAAAGGCGCACGTGGATGCCGCCTTCTGCACCGCAAATTTTGGTGTAATAACGAGCAACCGGAATGGGTTGACTTCCCAAATCCCATACATTTATACCAGCCGAAGACAAACCAGAAATAACGGCGCGTTTGATCATACGTGGGCTACGGTGTATATCGCGGTTAATGGTGACAATTGAGCCTTTGGGAAACGTTGCGCCAAAAGCCGCTCCTGTCTTGGCGCTAAACTCAGGGGTTAAATCTATATTAACAACGCCGGTAACGCCGTAGCGACCAAATAATACGCGTCGCCCTTGAGAACCCCAAATGATACTACTGTTGACAATTGCTCCCGGTTCTACCTCTTTACCGGGCCAAATTTTTACGCTGGGGTTAATAACTGCTCCTTCGCCAATGATTGTGCCGTCGCCAATAACTGCGCTTTCAAAAACAGTGGCATAGGCCTTAAGGCTACATTGCCTTAAAACAGTCGCTCCGCTAATTTGCACTCTTTCGCCAATATAACAGTTTCGCCATAAAATGTACCGGTCTATTTGGGCTTCATTGTCTATCACGGCATAGTCTCTAATTACTGTAGGTCCGCGAATTACGGCTCCACTTTTGATTTGAACCGAGTTTCCCAGATAAATTGGGCCTATCAAGTGGGCGCTTGGAGAGATTTCCACATCGTGCCCGGCCCAAATTCCGTCTCCTACGTACTGGCCCAAATCCATCCCCTCTATTTTACCGTCTAAAGCATTGGCCGTGGCCCGCATATACTCGGCAATGTTGCCGACATCGCACCAGTAGCCTTTGGCAATATAGCCATACAAAGTATGCCCTTTTTCATGATGGAGCATTGGAAACAAATCATTAGCAAAATCAAAAGGAGTATTGGAGGCAAAAAAGTCCAGCGTTTCAGGTTCTAAAACGTAAATTCCTGTATTAACGTGGTCCGACATAACCGATCCACGGCTGGGTTTTTCTTGAAAACGAGTGATGTGCCCCTCGTTGTTGGTGGTGATAACGCCATAGTCAACCGGGTTGGCAACGTTGTATATGGCTAATGTGGCCAGCGTGTTTGCCTTTTTGTGATATTCAATCAAATCGGTCAGGTTAAAGTTGGTCAAAGCATCACCGCTGATAACCAAAAAAGTGTCATCTAGAAATTTCTGGGCGTTTTTAACGCTGCCCGCTGTCCCCAGTGGAGTTTCTTCCACGCTATAATGAATCTGCATGCCAAAACTTGACCCATCGCCAAAAAAATCCTGAATCAAATCGGCCAGGTATTGAACTGTAATTACCACTTCGGTGATGCCGTGGCGTTTTAGCAGATCAAGAATATGGCTCATTACCGGTTTATTAACAACGGGTATCATAGGCTTTGGCCGCTGTATTGTTAGCGGGCGAAGCCGTGAGCCTGATCCGCCAGCCATGACAACCGCTTTCATAAAGGTTTGTCTCCTGATGCGTGATGAGATGGAGAATCTGATGGTTTTTGATAGTTAAAACTCAAAAGACTCTACTGAGCTTATCATACCATAAAGTTACTTAACCGTAAACCAAGTTGCTTGTTGGCTTATTCTTCTCTTTTAAAACGAAGCGCAGACATCTCAAACGTTACCATTTAAGCTAGACCTCAAAGGTTTCTACAAACATCTTGGCAACAAAAAGATTTTCCGTTTGGACCAACAGTACACCCAAATAGGAATCACGAACCTTTGAGGTCTAAAACCAAGATACAGGCTGAGTAGTAACTCTCAAACTAAAAATGGGTACTCCGTTGTGAAGTACCCATAGTTATAAAATTAAACCAGACAACCAAAAAGTAGAAAACTTTAGCCGCCCGATAGTAACTGGTCAAACGCATCTGTGAAAGCCTGATGTCCAGGCCAGCCGGGAATATTTCCCCGAATTTGGCCCGCAGTATCAAATAATACAAAGGTGGGGGTGGCTCTAACTCCGTAGCGCCGCGCCGCATCTCGGCTTTCAGAATGGTCTACATTTAAACGGACTATCTTTACTTTTCCATCGTACTCTTGACCAAGGTTCACGACCTCTGGTTTCACCTGCCGGCAAACGTGTCACCAATCGGCGTGAAACCAAAGCAAAACGGGTTGGCCCAGTTGCCCGGCTTCGGCCAGAGAGAGCGTAGCCGGGTCGCTGGGCGCTCCCAGGTATCTGGTTTCACGGTCAACTATCGCTACCGGGGCATCGGCTACAGAAGAGTTTGCTACGGTCTGCTGGTTGCCTTCTATTTCTACCGATTCTAAAGAACTACCATCTACCTGCAAAGTTGACGTGTTGGTTGCCGTTTGACCATTAAAAATTTGAAAGGTTCCAATGGCCAGCAAAGCTACAACCAATACTGCCACCCCAATTGTCAAAAAACGGCTATTGGTTTTTTCCTTAGTGTTGTGAGATTGGCCTCTACGCCTCTTTGCGCGTTGTTTTTGAGCAGTTGCTGCCATAATACCTTGCCGCCTAAACAAACGCTACATAAATAAGGGCAACGACTATCCCATAGACTACGTGGCCCATAAGGCCGCCCATAAAGGACATCATGCCGCCTCTGTTTAGCATATATATGCCGGGAGCCTGGACGCTACCGGCTTTGATTCCGGCGTGCATCATGGGCATACCGCCCATCATTAGCCCAACTACCAGCCAATGGGCAATACCAAACACCGCGCCGCCCACTACGCCGGCCGAACCAAGACCCGCAGTCCATAACACCGCATAGATGATGGCAAAAACCACACCGGCCATAAAGTGCATTACCCAGCCCATGCCCACATTGCCTTCTGCGCTAAACATAGAACCAAGCATTTCCCAAATTGCCATTTTGGGCATCCCCATTTTGGGGGCCATCATCATTATCATGCTGATAACCACCGTGCCAACCAATCCCGCTACAATTGCGCCTAAGATATTCATTTTTTGTCTCCTGTATTGCTATAAGATAATGGTATATTTTTGCAGTTGAATACCTGTTTTAAGTACTCAACTGTAGTAAGTTAAATATATCTTATCTCATGTGGGGTTAGTTAACCGTAAGCCAGATTACTATTTTACAACCTCAGTACTCCAAGCTGTGAGTCGGCATAAAAAATAAGACACGGATTGAATAACCCGTGTCTTATAAGTTGTTGCTACAATTTGTTTGTTTAATTAACGGAGTTTATCCCGTTAACCAGGGTATAACCTAACTCAGTGTTCGTGTTCCGCGCTATGCACGTGGCCATACGCTAATTCTTCGCTTGTTGCCGACCGAAGGGCAGATATTTTTACCTGAAAGTACAGTGTTTGGCCTGCCAGCGGATGGTTAAAATCAAGCAAGATTTCCTCGGGGCGAATATCAGCCACGTATGCTGCCAGAACTTCCCCTTCTTCATCGCGCAGGTGTAAACCCATCCCCTTGGTTAACTCCACATCAGGGGGGAAAAGCTCACGAGAAACCATCTCAAATGCATCCGGGTCCTCTTCGCCATAGCCATTGGTTGGCGTTATTTCCACTTCTTTCTCATCGCCAACGGTCATTCCGTATAGCGCCTCTTCAAGGCTGGGAATAAGCGTTCCCGATCCTTGCAGAAATTCCAGGGTTCCATGGTCGGTTGTGGTTTCAACCACCTGTCCGTCATCAAGATGCAAAGTATAATCCAGACTCACCACCAGATCATCTACAACTGAAAGTTGTGTGTCTGCCATTGATAAGCCTGTTATACTCTACGCACCTCGGAGGCGGCCGGCCCTTTTTGACCCTCTACCACTATAAACTCAACCTTCTCACCTTCTGCCAGATCACGGAATCCGTCTGCAACAATAGCAGAGTGGTGTACAAAAATATCTTTCCCTGTCTCGCGCGTGATAAACCCAAAGCCTTTCTTACTATCGAACCACTTAACGGTTCCAATTTCACGTTCACTCATGTTTTAAATTCTCCTTTACTCATTGAACGTTTGTTTTACTCACGCATTTTGCCCCTATAAATGTAAAACCGCCCAGACAAGTGAGTCTGGGGCGGTGAATTTACATCATCCGAAACAGAACAAACTGCGTCTTAAAAAAGTTAGTATGCCGTAAGTTTCAGATAAAGTCAAAATTGACTCTGCCGGCAGTAGATGTTTGGGTTAAACTGTGTTTGCCGGGGGATGAAGTTTTCATTTGTGTAGAAAATAACAAGCTGGTAAAATCGAATTGGTTGAGAGAAAATCTTTATTAACGGATAATCAGTAGAGTGCGCTGGTTTCGACCGGGGTCGGGGTGGTATAATTCAACTATGCTCTCAACTATCCGCAAGCATAACTACCAAATCGCCCTCGGTTCCGTCTATCCTTTCGACTCCCATATTCCATCTTCCAGGTTTGCCACACGCCATATCTTATGGAACGCGCGGCCCGGCTCAATCATTCTTCTGCATGATTACGGCTTGCGTGGCGAACGGACAATTCTGGCTTTATCTGTGATACTGCCCGAACTTAACCGTCGGGGTTTTCGTACCGTTACGTTGTCGGAACTACTGGAGTTTCAACCCGAAGACCCGTGAAGGGAGGCTACTATGATTGCCTTTGCCTTAACCCTGGTCTATAATTGGGCCAATTTAGATACCACCAGTAAAGAACAGGGTTTGTATGTTTACACCATTTACCAACCCCAAACAACTGATTAAAGAAGAGACGCAAGAGCGCCTGGTTCTGGCTCAATTGAACAAGTTAAAGGTTTGGGGCGGATTCTTGCTAATCCTGGCTTTGGTTTTATTGACCGCAACTTTGGCCGTTGGTTTGAACCTTATTGGCGGCGCTGCCACTTTACTTTACGCCGGTTTGGGAATTTGGTTAATTACAGCCAATCGTTCAATCACATTCGACGCATCTCTACAAACCGTAACTTTCTCAACCCGATATTTGCTGTTTGAGCAAAAAAACCAAATCATCCTCTTTGCCGACATTAAGGCCGTTTACCTGGATTACGAAGAGCATATTTATCCCGGTATTAAAAATATTATCCATTTGCAAGAACGTATCTGGCGTAAATGGTTTATCTTTTTAAACCTCAACACCACAGAAACCCTCACGGTAGCTCATCATCAGCGAAGCTACCCTCTGGGTCAAGAACCTGTTCTCTCCAAACAAACAACGGCCTGGGAAAAGCTGGCTCAAAAAATTTGTACCGTAACAGGCAAGCTGCTAATTCGGACGCCCTCCGTGCCGGGAAGAGCGCCACGGACCTTTGTGGATATTATTGACCAAATCCTTCAGCGTCGCCTGGCGACTCTTTCTGCCGCTGATAAATTGGCTAATCAAGCCATACGGCTGCGCAGTCATCCCACCGGTAGCCTGGAAATTCTTGTAAACGGCGCCAATTATCGGGACTTAAACGACATCCCTGACCCTGATATACGCGATTTAATTCAAGAGGCAGTGGATGAGTGGCATCGTTTTGATAGCGTCTCTGGTATTGAAAAACCACTAATTTCAGGAGGAGAACCTAATGAAACTTGATCGACCGGCCATTGGGACTTACGTTGAACAGAGCTTTGCAGCAGAACGAGAACGACTGGGGGCGACAGGCATTAGCCGCATGCTTGACGCCGGGCGGGCCTGGAATCTTGCGCCCACTCTGGCTGCCGGGGGGTCCGCCATCTTTCCCCACGCCAATCTGGAGGCATGCGGGCATCAAATTGCAGCCGTTGTACACGCTTGCCTGGATAGCGGCGCCGACCGGGTGTTGGTAGTCGGCGTGCTGCACGCGCTTAGCGATGAACTAGAAGATGCGCGGGTTCGGGTCGCCAATGGGGCTGATGTTACCCAGGAGACATTCTGGGGTATTCAGGGGCCGGGTTTGGAGGGTCGCAATGAATGGCGTAATGAGTTCTCGCTGTCTAACTTTTTATTTTTATGGGAGGAGGAGACGCGGCGGCGAGGCATTAACGGGCCGGAACTGATACTGCGTTACCCGTATCTGGCGGGTGGTCGCCCCGGAATTTTACCGGGCATAGAGGAGATGCAAGAGATTGCCCGCAATGCGGTGGTTGTCACCACGGCTGACCCCTTCCATCACGGCATTGGCTATGGCGACTCTCCCCAAACGGCGCTGCCCGCTGAATCGGGGGGGCTTGATTTGGCCCGGCAGCGCATAGCAGAAGGATTGGATATGATCCGGGCAGGTGACTACTGGAGCTACAATCAGCATTGTGTGGATGCCAAAAGCGACGCCCGCGATGCCGGCCAGGTAACGCGCTATCTACTTGGCCCGCTTGATGGGCGCATCCTTGACCTAACCTGGCACGATACCACCGATATGTACAGCCAACCTGCCCCCACCTGGGTGGCAACGGCTCTAATTAAATTGCAACCTGTGAGCGCCGCTAAATAACCCGAACACGTGTGGCTATCAATACTGGATGAACCGGAGTCATCACAATTGCACGTAAGCGTTTAGACCAAGAATATATAGAACGCTGATTTTGCAGATTGCCGCAGAACAACGCAGATAATGTCGCTTCACTTATAAAAAAATCAGCGAAAATCCGTGTAATCAGCGTCATCTGCGTT
>JAJRVO010000377.1 GCA_024277275.1 Chloroflexota bacterium | reverse complement strand
CCGGCATGCATTTTGAAGAAGCAGAACAACTGCTGACATCGCTTGATTTGGTGGTGCAAAAATACGAGGATTGGAGCGTCAAAACGCCGGGCCAGGTTTTAATGCAGGACCAGCCAACCGGTTCGCTGGTGGCAAACCGAACGTTGCTTACGCTGGTCGTCAGCAGCGGTTCCAGAACTCCGGTGGTAGCAAACCTGGGCGGGCAAATTGCTCTGAACGCCTATGAAATTCCACGCCTGCAGTACAAACCCGGCGAATCAATAAACCTTACCTTTTTCTGGGAGGCTATTACCGTACCCTCAAGCGACTACAACCTGTTTATCCACCTGACCACGTTGCAAGGGGGCATTGTCTCTCAAATTGATACCCAGCCTCAAGGAGGCCCCCGATTTACAACCAACTGGCGAGTCGGCGAACTCATTGTAGACCCTTACCAACTTTCCATCCCGCCTACTACGGTTACGGGTGATTATCAAATACGGGCAGGCTTTTATGACGCCAAGACAAATGTCCGCCTGCCCATTTCCGAGTCTGGCCGGGTAGAACAAGATAATTTGGGATCTCTCATTTTACGAAGGGTACAGGTTATTCAGTAGTATAAAAATCGCCCTCTTTTAAAATCCGGTTGGCGAATCGGATTTGTTTTGGTATAATTATTCCACCCTTTATGAAATTGTAAATTTCATCGCGTGTGTGGTAAGAGCGTGCGGAAAATATCCCACGCATCCCCATAGCGGCGGTGTTTTGTTTAATCCTAATTGGAGGATAGTGTGAATTCAGGCATTTTTAAAAACAGCATCGTCTATTTGCTAATACTTTTAGCGGTAGCCGCGCTTATTTTTAGTATTTTTTCAAATCCCAGCGATAGCAACGAACTGGAGATTACAACCGTTGCCGAGCAAATTAAATCTGGCGAAGTCGCCAAAATTAGCATTGATGACGAAGAGATAATAGTAGAGTATGTTCAATCGAGTAGAAAAGCCGCCAGATCGCGTAAAGAAGTTGGCGTGAGCGTGTTTAATACGCTTGAGAAGCTTGGCGTTTATGATCAAGACCTGGACTCAGTTGAAATAGAGATTGTGCCTCCCGGCGTTTGGGGCGATTGGGGTACATTGGCCATTACCATTCTCCCTTTGCTTATTTTTGGCGGGTTGCTGTTTTTTATGGTTCGACAGGCGCAAGGCTCTAATAATCAGGCCCTTAGCTTTGGTAAAAGCAAAGCGCGTATGTTTTCCGGCGACAAGCCAACCGTAACATTTGAGGATGTGGCCGGGGCCGAAGAAGCCAAACAAGAGTTGTCTGAGGTGGTTGAGTTTTTGCGCGAACCCGAAAAATTTATTTCTCTGGGAGCGCGTATTCCCAAAGGCGTGCTTATGGTTGGACCGCCGGGCTGTGGCAAAACGCTGTTAGCCAAAGCCGTTTCCGGCGAAGCGGGAGTGCCCTTTTTTACCATCTCTGGTTCTGAATTTGTAGAGATGTTTGTAGGCGTGGGCGCCAGCCGGGTTAGAGATTTGTTTGACCAGGCCAAGCGAAACAGCCCTTGTATTATCTTTGTCGATGAAATTGACGCCGTAGGCCGGCATCGAGGGGCCGGTTTGGGGGGCAGCCACGATGAGCGCGAGCAAACCCTTAACCAAATTCTGGTTGAAATGGACGGCTTTGAGACCGATACCAACGTTATCATCATAGCCGCCACAAACCGCCCTGACATTTTGGACCCGGCTTTGCTGCGTCCCGGTCGCTTTGATCGCCGGGTTGTGCTGGATAGGCCGGATTGGCAGGGTCGAATGAAGATTTTAGAGGTTCACTCCAAAGGCAAGCCTGTAGCCCCTGATATAAACATGGAAGCTCTGGCCAAAGCCACCATCGGCTTTTCCGGCGCCGATCTTGAAAACGTAATTAACGAGGGCGCCATTTTGTCCGCTCGCGCCGATCTTAAACAGATTACAATGGTCAAGTTAGAAGAGGCCATTGAAAAGATTCGCCTGGGGCCGGAACAACGCAGCCGAATCATTAGCGAGGAAGAAAAAGAGATTGTGGCCTATCACGAAGCGGGCCACGCCCTGGTCGCGCATATGATTCCAGAGGCCGACCCGGTGCATAAGGTCAGTATTATAGCCAGAGGAGGCGCGGGAGGCTTTACGCTATTCCTGCCGGAAGATGACCAAACGCTGGTTAGCGAGTCGGCTTTTAAAGCGCGTCTGGCGGTTGGTTTGGGGGGACGCGCCGCCGAAGAGATTATGTTTACGTACGTTACCACAGGCGCCAGGGGTGATTTGGACTATATTACCCGTATGGGCCGGGCAATGGTCACCCAATATGGAATGAGCAAAAAGTTAGGCCCGCTTACTTTTGGCGACAAGGAAGAGCTGATATTCTTGGGCCGGCAACTTGGCGAACAGCGCAACTATAGCGAGGAAGTGGCGGAACAGATTGATTTTGAAGTGCGAAAGTTTGTGGATGAAGCCCACCAACGCGCGCTGCAAATCTTAAGAGACAACATTGATAAACTAAAGTTAATTGCCATTCGCTTAATGGAAGACGAGACCCTTGATGTAAAACAATTTAATGCTCTTTTTGAAGACGCGTCACCACCCTCTGATGAAGAGATGTCGTCTCAAGAAGAAGCGGTGTCGTTTCAGGATACGGATGCTGAGACATCCTCTCAGGAAGATTCGCCTCCTCAGGTAGCGCCGCCCTCTACAGCTCCGTTGCCCGCTTGATTTTTGGCGCTTGATATATCTTGTTCCTATAAAAAAGCGACATTGCATATCAAGCAATGTCGCTTTATATTTTGATAATGTTGGTCCCGCTATACTTGCATCGCTACTATTGTCAAATCATCGTGGGGTTCGGTATCACCCACAAAGGCTGATATCTGGGTTTGCAGGTGCGTTAGCATTGCCCCTGCGCTGGTGTGCGGCCCTGAAGCAACCGCTTGTTCAAGGCGGTCAAAGCCAAACATTTCTCCGGCAGCCGACATTGCCTCGACAACCCCATCGCTGGTGAGAACGACAATATCGCCCGGATTTAGAGAGAGCGTTACTTCTCGGTAGCCCGATTCTATGCCCAATGGCACGCCAAGCGGCAAACCAATCACGTCAATCCATTGAACCGAGCCGGTGGCCCGTCGAATGATTGGTGTTGTGCCTCCGGCGTTCACTACTCTCAGGGTGCTATCATTGATTTCGGCGTAACAAAGAGCGCAGTTTTGGTTGGTGGTTCTATTGTAGGGTATCAAGGTCTGGTTAAGACGGATCAGCAAATCTTCCGGCTCAGGAGCTTGATCGATGATGGATTGCAGCGAACCAACACTGACCGCCATAAGCAAAGCGGCGGGCATCCCTTTGCCGGAGACATCCCCAACAACCAGAGCAAACTGTTTGTGGTTAAAGGCATAGTAGGAGTAAAAATCGCCGCCCACCTCATGGGCGGATCTACTGTAACAGACCACATCTGGCCCAAACCAGTTTGGACGAGGCGGAGGCAACAAACTCTGCTGAATTTTTTGAGCCATATAAATCTCGTCTTGTAAACGGTTCGTTAATTCTTGCAATTGCTCATTGGCTTCGGAAAGGTCGGTGGTTCTTTGGGCTACTTCTATTTCAAGGATTTTCTTGCGCGCTTTAATGGCGTTTGTTCTAAGTCTGTGCGCAGTTAATATCAGGCCCAAAACAGCGCCAACGGCAATTGTTCTAAACCACCAGGTTTCCCAGAAGGGCGGGGTTATAACTATTTCAACGGCGGCCCCCTCTTCGTTCCAAACTCCGCTGTTATTGGCTCCCTTGACCCGGAAGGTGTAGCGACCGGGATCGATATTGGTGTAAGTGGCAAAGGTTCTGGAACCGGCCAAAATCCAATCGTCGTCAAAGCCTTCTAATTTATAGGCATATTTGTTTTTGGCCGGGTTGGCAAAATCCAGAGCCACAAACTCAAAAGAGAAAACGTTGTCTTCATAAGATAACTCAATAGCGCCAACCTGATTGAGAGGCTTGCCAAAGTCTATCTCGTCATTTAGTAAGCTAAACCCGGTCAGCGTAACTGAGGGGGCGCGCGAGTTATCTTTGATCTCAGCCGGATTAAACTTGATTATGCCATTGATGCCGCCAAAAAACAGTTCACCGTTTTTGCCTTTATAAGATACGTTTTGTTGATAGTGTATTCTTTCCAGACCATCGCTGGCGTCATAGTTAATAAAATTGCGCGTCAACGGGTTAAATTTTGATAGCCCCTTGTTGGTGCTTAACCACAGATAACCATCAGAGTCCTCAACAATGCTGTAAACTACATCGCTGGCCAGACCTTCTTTTTGGGTAAAGCGGGTAAAACGCTCTGTTTCCGGGTCAAATTGATTCAGCCCGCCGTTGGCGGTGCTAATCCAAATGGCGCCGGCGCTGTCTTTGTAAATGGCGTAGATATTGTTATCGCTTAAACTATCAGGATTATCCGGGTCAAATTGATAAACAGCAAACTGTTCGGTGGCCGGATTGAATTTATTTAGCCCGCCGCCATACGTGCCAATTAAAAAGTGGCCGGTTTTATCCTCATAAATAGCGTAGACATCATTGTTGCTTAAGCTGTTGGGATTGGCTGGGTTGTGCTTATAACGTGTAAATTGCTCGCTATCCCGGTCAAACTTGTTTAACCCCCCGCCCTTTGTGCCAAGCCAAAGGTTTCCGGTCTGGTCTTCGTAGATAGCGTAAACATCGTCGTTGCTTAAGCTGTTGGGGTTGGCCGGGTCATGTTGGTAACGGGTAAATTGTTCGGTTTGCGGGTCAAACCTGTTCAAGCCGCCGCCGGAGGTTCCGAGCCACAGTATCCCGGCCCGATCTTTATAAATGGCGTAGACATCATTAAAACTTAAACTGTTAGAATTTGCCTCGTCGAATTGATAGGCGGTGAAGCGCCCCGTACGCGGATCAAATCGATTTAACCCGCCTCCTTTGGCGCCAATCCAGAGTATTCCGGCCTCGTCCTGGTAGATTGCTCTTACGTCGTTGCTGTTGAGGCTGTTTGGATTATCCGGGTTGTTGGCAAAGTGAGTGAATTTACCCGATGTCGGCAGCAGTTTATTGACCCCGCCCCCTCGGGTGGCAAACCAAAGTACGCCGGCGTTGTCCTCGTGAATCCATCTAATATCGTTGTAGCTGAGGCTGTTGGGGTTGTCGGGGTCATTAACATAGCGGATGAAGTTTCCGCTTTCGCGGTCCAGTCTGTTAATGCCGCCTCTGCTGACGCCTATCCAGAGATTGCCGGCGCTATCTTCAAAGATGGCATTGATGATATCATCGCTGAGGCTGTAAGGGTCTGCCGGATTGTTAAGAAAAACCTCAAAGTCATCGGTTGATGCGTTGAATTTATTTAGACCTTTTTCTGTGCCTACCCAAAGAACGCCGGATTTATCTACGTAAAGGGTTCGTACCAAACTATGGCTGAGGCTGCGGGGGTTATCGGGGTCGTTTCGGTAGTGAATGAACTGTTCGGTTTGGGGATTAAATTGATTTAGCCCGTCGCTGGTTGCTATCCAGAGTAGTCCCTGGTTATCCTGGGCAATGCGCCAAATGCGGTTATGGCT
>JAJRVO010000376.1 GCA_024277275.1 Chloroflexota bacterium | reverse complement strand
GCTGACCTGTTTCAGGATTTGGGGTTGGAGATAGACGATATTGAGGTCGCCGCACAAAGCCCTCAACCACGCAAGCCGCGTCGTTATGCAACAGATGAACAGGAACCCAACCTGCTGGAAACTGTGAAAGGGTCGCCAAATGCCTTTAGCCACAACTGATGACCAATCGCCCGCAATGCCCGACTAGATGCATCAAATATTGACGCCGGAGGGCGAACTAGTACACGGCGGCGTAAATCCTTCGGTAGTTTATGGAGTGAAAAAGTGCACTTTTTCACTCCATAAACTAAGCAACGCGCTGCTTGTAACTACCGAAAGACTTCCGCCAAGCTGTACTAGTGGGGGAACTTCCCGACCTGCCTTCTCCAAAAATGCTCCAGTTCTACCGCTGGATGGTTTTTGGCCGAGTCGGGTCTGAGCGACTGGTGGCCCTTCAACGCCAGGGCCGGATGGGGACTTTTGGTCCGTTGACCCAACCAAGTATCGCTCCCAGGAAGAAGTGGAGGAGTGGACCAGATGCGACCCGCTGACGCGCTTCTACACCTTCTTAGTCAATCAAAATATACTGACCGAAACTGAAGAAGAACAGATTCACAAAGACGTTGTCACTGAATTTGACGCCGCCTTTTCCGCTTACGAAACCCTCCCTCCACCCACCCCCGACCGGCAATTCAAAACCGTGTATGCCGAACCCACCCCTCAACTGCAACAACAGGAAGCCCAACTGATGCAAGAGTTGGGTTTAGAGCAGGATTAAATAACAAGATAACTACTCAACCTATCTCACTAATGAGTATAACGGTAATTGGTAAATGGTAAATGGTAAATGATAATTGATAATTGATAATTGATAATTGATAATTGATAATTGATAATTGATAATTGATAATTGGTAATTGGTAATTGATAATTGTTAATTGGTTATGGCTTACGCAAAGAATTACTAATTACCAATTACTAATTACCGGCAACAAAAGAAAGGAATCAAAACAATGCCAAATTGGACAATGGTTCAAGCAATTAATAACGCTTTGGCTTATGAAATGGAACACGACCCGCGCGTGCTAATCTTTGGCCAGGATGTCGGCAAAAATGGAGGCGTGTTCCGCGTAACCGATACCCTGCAAGAGCGTTTTGGTGAAGATAGAGTGTTCGACACGCCGTTGGCGGAGTCGGGAATTATTGGCACGTCGCTGGGTATGGCTATGTATGGCCTGCGTCCGGTAGTCGAGATACAGTTTGCTGCCTTTATGTTCCTCTCATTAAATCAAATTGGCTCCCAGGTGAGCCGGATGCGATATCGCTCCGGCGGAGTTTTTACCGCCCCCCTGGTTATCCGCGCTCCGTTTGGCGGGGGCGTACGCACGCCGGAAATGCACTCGGACAGCATCGAGGCCCTGTTTATGCATTTGCAGGGCATCAAAATTATCATCCCCTCTAACCCTTATGATGCTAAGGGACTCTTGCACAGCGCCATTGAAGACCCCGACCCGGTTATGTTTTTAGAACACATGAAACTTTATCGCTCTTTCCGGCAAGATGTGCCCGACGAGCGATACATCATCCCCATTGGCAAAGCGGCTGTGGTTAAAGAAGGCAGCGACGTAACGGTTATTTCCTACGGCGCAATGGTCAAGGTAGCTCTGGAAGCCGCCGAGCAGGTAGAGCAAGCCACGGGAACTTCTATAGAGGTTATTGACCTGCGCACTATTGCTCCTATGGACCAGGACGCCATCATCGACTCGGTCAACAAAACCGGACGGGCGGTGGTTGTCCACGAAGCGGCCAAAACCGGCGGGGTAGGCGCCGAGGTAATTGCCATCATCAACGAGCATTGCCTCTACTCGCTGCTCAAGCCGGTAGAGCGCGTAACCGGCCCCGATACCCCCTTCCCCGTGCCCAAGCTGGAAGATTACTTTATTCCGACTCCGGAGCGAGTGGCTAAGGCTATTGAGCGGGCGTTGGAACCGTAAAGTAAGAAGCAGGGAGTAGGGAGTATGGAGTAGGGAGTAGGGAGTAAGGAATTTTCCCTACTTCTTACTTCCTACTTCCTACTCCCGAATTTCCCCCAAAGGAGAGACCATGTACGAATTCAAACTACCTGACGTTGGAGAAGGCATTCACGAAGCTGAGGTGTTGAAATGGCTGGTTAACGTTGGCGATATGGTAGAAATGAACCAGCCAATTTTAGAGATTCAAACCGATAAAGCCATTGTCGAAATTCCGTCGCCGGTGGCGGGAAAGGTTGTTGAAATCCGGGTGGAGGCCGGCATAATGGCCCACGTTGGCGATGTGTTGATTGCCATTGCCCCAGCAATGACCATTGCGCCATCTGATGCGGAGAGTGTCCCAACCCCCAAACCAAGCAACGGTAAACAAGTTGCTCGACAACCGGCCCGGAAAGCGGTTAAAGCCGGTATCGCCGGGCCGGGTCAACGGGTTTTGGCCGCCCCGGCTGTGCGCAAAATGGCTCTTGAACTGGGGATTGACCTGGCTGATGTATCCGGATCCGGCCCGGCCGGTCGGGTATTACCGAGCGACGTCAGGCTGTTTGTCGAACAGCAAAAAACCGCTCCCCAAGCGCAGCCCCCCCCCGTAGAGGTCAAACCGGAAGTTGCCCCTGTGCCTGCTCCCGCTCCGGCAGCCGCCCCGCCTGTCGAGTCTCCCAGAGCGCAGGTTCCGCTGCCGCCTCGCCAACCCGGCCAGGAAATTGTCGAGGAAGAACCCCTGCAAGGGTTGCGGCGACGCATTGCCGAGCGGATGGAGTTGGCCTGGGAGATTCCGCACGTAACCAGCTTTGAAGATGTTGATGCGGGCAAGCTGGCAGCCTTGCGAAAGGAGCTTCAGCCCGAAGCGGAGCGGCGCGGGGTCCGCTTGACTTACCTGCCCTTTATCATCAAAGCCGCAGTGCAGGCGCTCAAGGAGTTCCCCTACTTTAACGCCTCAATCGACATGGAGCGGCAGAAGATTTTGCACCATCGTTACTACCATATGGGCATTGCCACCGCCGTGCCCGATGGATTACTGGTGCCGGTTGTCCGCCATGCCGACCAGCTCAATTTGATTCAGCTTGCGGTTGAATTAAAACGCCTGGCCGATTTGGCCCAGCAGCGCAGATTGGGACTGGACGAGCTTTCCGGCAGTACGTTTACCATCACCAACTTTGGCAGCTACGGCGGTCGGGTGGGTACGCCGATTATCAATCCGCCGGAAGTCGCCATTTTGGGCACGGGCCGAATTGAGGATAAAGCCGTTGTGGTGAATGGGGAGATTGCGGTACGACCGATACTCCCCCTGGCCCTCAGTTTTGACCATCGTCTCATTGACGGCGCTGCCTCCGGCCAATTTATGGGGCGGCTTAAGGCCCTGTTGACAAACCCTAACCTTTTGTTTTTGGAGTTGGTGTAATGGTCGTTGGAGACCTTGCCACAAATGTTGATGTTGTTATTTTGGGGGCCGGGCCGGGAGGCTACGTCTCGGCCATTAGAGCGGCGCAGTTGGGTAAAGAGGTGGCGCTGGTTGACCCCGGGCCGCCGGGCGGCGCTTGCCTGCACCGGGGCTGTATCCCCTCAAAGGCGCTGCTAACCGCCGCCGACCGGGTGTGGCAGGCCCAAAACTCGGCTGAGATGGGGCTGACCGTCAGTGAGCCTCAGATCGACCTGGGTCAGATGCATAGCTGGAAGGATAGCGTGGTACAGCGTTTGTCAAAGGGGGTTAAGCAGTTGTTAGCCCACCACAAGGTAGAGCTTGTGCCGGGCATTGGCTGGTTTCTAAATGAGCACGAGGTGCGCGTTGAGGCGGAGTACGGCACCAAGCGTTTTATCTTTGAGCGCTGCATTATTGCCGTTGGGGGCGACCCGGCTCCTTTGCCCGGCCTTGATTTTAACGGCAAACGAGTGCTGACCCCCAGCCAGGCGCTTGGGCTAACCGAGTTGCCGGACAGCATCGCCATCATCGGAACGGATTACATTGCCGCCGAGTTGGCTACAATTTTTGTTAAGCTGGGTGCGACCGTGCATCTACTCATTCCGGCTGAACGGCGACTGCTGAATGAGTTCGACTCTTCTGCCGGGCGACAGGTGCAAGCCCGGCTAAAGAAATTGGGAGTTAAAATTAAGTTAAAAGTAACCGACGTGGCCCAGGCCGCTGAGGGTGCGTCCCACGTGGTTGTTTCTGCCGGATTGATTCCTCGCACCGGCGATTTGCGTTTGGAGGAAGCGGGGGTAGGCATTAACGAGCGTGGCTCTGTGCTGGTCAACGACCGGATGCAGACCAGCAATCCGGCCATTTACGCCGTGGGCGACGTAACCGGCGGGCCGCCGCTGGCAAACATAGCCATAAAACAGGGCAAAGTGGCCGCCGAGAGTATTGCCGGGCGACCCGCGCAATACGCCCCGCAAGCCATTCCCCGCGTGGCCTGGACCGACCCGCAAGTAGCCGCCGTTGGGCTAACCGCTACTGAGGCCAAAGCCGCCGGGTACAAGGTGATGACGGGGCGTTTTCCCCTGGGAGCCAGCGGGCGGGCCATAACCCAAAACGCCGCCGAGGGTTTTGTTCAAACCGTGGCGGAGAAAGAAAACGAGGTTCTATTAGGCGTGACCATCGTTGGGCCGCAAGCCGAATCGCTCATCGGCGAGGCGGCGCTGGCTCTGGAAATGGGCGCTACTCTGGTCGACCTGGCTGAAACCCTCCACCCCCACCCCGGCCTCAGCGAAGCTCTGCAAGAGTCGGCAGAGGCGGGGTTGGGGATGGCGGTGCATATCAAGTAGTTTTGCGACTACTTGCATCCGGGAGTCAAAAAGTGTACTTTTTGGCCCCTGCGGAAACTTATTTCTTACAGATTTGTAGTGGATGAGTCGATGGGATCAAAAGGCCATCCCTTTAACAAGGCCACAAGCCAATGTTTTAGGCCACCCTGAGTATAGCCTTGACATTGTCGCGCCAATTGCTCTTGTTTCAACCAACTAATCAACTCTTCTTGTCTGGAGGTGTACAACCTCATTTCAATCAAACAATCGCTCATTATTAATCTCCCGTGATGGATTCGGTAATTCAACGTAACCGTTAAAAAGGACGAATGACGAACGACGGCAGACAAATGAAACGATAGCGCAGGGTTTTTGTCGTTCGTCCAT
Organism: Chloroflexota bacterium; assembly: GCA_024277275.1. GTDB lineage: Bacteria > Chloroflexota > Anaerolineae > 4572-78 > J111 > JAJRVO01. The sequence continues at coordinate 203 of JAJRVO010000376.1, read as the reverse complement.
CGTCTTTCGTCCGGTTGAATAAAACGCTCCAAATAATTACCGAATCATCTCTCCGTACTTAAGCTGCCACTGTTTCCAGTGATGTTTCAGTGGTCTTTGGTCCCCATTCTTCAATTACCATGCGGAAGATGTCGTCTTCTGTGAGGATACCGGCCACTGTTCCTTCCCGGTCAATCACCGGCAGACCGCCGATTTTCTTTTCT
>JAJRVO010000375.1 GCA_024277275.1 Chloroflexota bacterium | reverse complement strand
TCAGGCTGGCCTGGTCAACATCAGGCTGCACTCCCTCCCAGGTACCGTGGGTGGTGTAGTAGCCGGACAGCATGACCGGAAACATCTCGTTGTGGGCCGTGGCTTGATCGCTTAAATAACGGGAGAAGGTTTGCGCGGTGATGATTTGAATAATGAAGGCAAACAAGGCTATTGTCGCCGCAATGAGAAATACGTAACTGAGCAGCAGTCGCCGGGCCATCACGCATCTTCCTGGTAAGCGTAACCTACGCCGCGCACGGTGCGGATCAGTTCAGCTCCGTTGGAGCCAAGTTTACGGCGCAGGTTGCTGATATGGGCGGTAACGGTCTCCTCGCCGGCTTCATCGCTGTAACCCCACACTTTTTCCAGCAGGTGGCTGCGGGTAAAGGCCCAGCCGGGATTAGCCATCAACAGGTTGAGCAGGTCAAATTCGATGGGAGTCAGCTCCAAGAGACGCCCATCGAGGGTTGCCCGGCGGCGAGCGGGGTCAATCTGCAAACGGGGACCGCCCAGCGTTGTTGGGCGGGGCGGCTCGTTGTAGCGATAGGCTCTACGCAGCAGGGCCTTAATTCGGGCGATAAACTCGGTGGGGCTAAAGGGCTTGGTCAGGTAATCATCGGCCCCAATACCCAACCCGATAGCTTTATCGGTATCCTCGGCGCGAGCGGTGAGCATCAGGATAGGAACAGCAGATTGTTGACGGATACGGCGGCATAATTCCAGCCCGTCAAAACCGGGCAGCATAATGTCCAGAATCACCAGTTGGGGTGTTTGCCGGCCAAAGGCAGCCTCGCCAGACGGTCCATCAGCAGCGGTTGTCATGCTAAAACCTTCGCGTTCCAGATAGAAGCGGATCATTTGGACGGTTTGCGGCTCGTCTTCAACAAGCAAAAGGTGAAAAATGTTTGTCATCAGCTGGTAGTATAACATAAACGGCGAAGGGAGATCAAATCAGGTTTCCATTAACTGCCGGAAATGACAAACAGGCTTCAGGGCAATTGTTTCAAGGATCTATTGTCAGTAGACAAAAGGGATCAATTTGCAAACACGGCCCTGGTAGTCACTATATTCCGGGAACTTATCGGCTAGCCACTTTTCCTCTCGCCGAGATTTGATGTCGAAAAAGATGAACAGGATAACAGCGTAAAACAAGGTTAAAAGAGCGCCCCAAACCAGCGCCCGGCCAAACGCGCCCATAATCAAACCACTGTAAATGGGATGCCGCACAATGCTGTACGCGCCTGATTCAACCATAGCGCGACAAGCCGCAAATTAACAATGAGCAATTAACAATGAACAAATGATTCTCGCGGATAACGCAAATGTTGCGAGGTAATACTATAGTGCTGTCAGGCTTTGGATGAGGCAGGGCAGTCAGGTTGCTTCCCAGATGCAGCAGTCCGGCAAAAGCCAGCACAAGCCCCAACAAGCCCACTGCCAGACCCATCACCAGGCCGGTAATTGACCAGGGCGTATTCCAGGTGGGAATATTGCCTGTAAGCAAGGGGGCAGCCGCAATTAGCCCAAACAGGATAAATTGAACAATCACATACCACTCGCCCCGCGAGCCTGTCCACCAGGATTTATCATTCATCGCTAATCCTCAACCGGCGTGCCGTAAGCGGCGAACTCAACCAGGCCCGTATTGCCGCCGTTGCTGTCCACTACATCCAGACGTAAGGCGCCGGCGACTACATCCACATCAAAGCGATAAGCCTGGGTGGCATCGGGTAGGGTGAACGGCCCTAACACCTCGCCGCTATCGGTGGTAATGGTTAACTCAAAGATTTGGGCCGTGTTGTTGCTCATCGCGCGGGTCCAGATCTCAACGGCGTGCAGGCGGGAGGGTTGGGCCAGGGCGATCTCAATAAAGGCATCGTTTCCATCGCCGTTGGAAGACCACTCGCTGCCCCGGCTGCCATCCAGGGCGCTATTGGCCCCCCACGACTCATCGTTTGTCGCGCCGCCAAAGTTGCTGCTGACAGCGATGACTTGCGCGCCGGCCTCCATTGAGGCCAAATTGACCTCCGTTGTCGCCTCTTCCGGCGGCGTGCGGAAGGTCATATCCTCGCTCATATAAATGGCGCCGTCCTCAGCGGAACCTTGCAAGCGATAATGGTAGAGGGTGTCGGGTTTAAGGTTTGGTAAAATGGGGTGATGGTCGGTGTGCGCCCCACCGTCCATATCCTGATCCAGGGTAAGGCTGCCGTAAGCAGTAGTTTCGCCGTAAACAATCGAGCAAGCCAGCGGAATGTCCGATACAAAAAGCAGTTGGGCCTCGGAATCGCTGAGAACCTGCAAATCGGGCGGGCCGATGGAGAAAACCTCTTCGATGGGCCGCACTTCAAAATCGGCGTCTACCGCAATACGCGAATCAGCCTGTTGTTGAGGTATCTGAGATTGCTCGGCGGTATCCACGGTGGTTTTTGGTTGGACAGCAACGGCCTCATCCGGCTGCTGTTCTGTTTTAATGTCTTCAGCCGGAACTTCATCGGCAGAAGCTCCGTTGCCACTGCAAGCGGCAATTATTAGCGGCAGGGCAAATATTAAGAGGGTGATTGCAATTTTATGATTAGCTTGGAAAATTCTCATGGTGATTAACTCCGGTAATAAATGTATTTGGATTTATTGTATAAGGTTTTTATTACAAAATAATGAACAGGAACTTAAAAGGACGAAAAAAAGAGGGAAGAATCTTGATGAACTATCAAGATTCCTCCCCCCTGAGTAGTATTGAGATGATGCGCTGGTCTCGGCCTGGCCGGCAGTTCAACTCTTTTTACAGGTTGATAATTTAAAGGGCGCGTATAGCGGGCAAAAGCCGACAAAACTTGTCGCCACAAAAACGGCGGCCAAAATGCCCAGAATAATGGCCCAGACGCCGGAAATCACGCCTGTCAGGTAGAGAATAACCACCACCGCGGCCAATGCAAGCCGAATACCCTTATCTAAACTTCCCATATTTTTAGTCATGATGTGTCTCCTTATCAATTTAAGAGTTTATGAAATGAACCATTCAATAAAAAGCCCCAACCCCACAACCAGGCTGATGCAGATGACACAAACAACGGCCAGTTTGATGAGTTTAGTTTTGGTTGGGTCCATTTTTTAGCCTTTTTTGAGCCTGTTTACTCTTTTGACGGAGAACTGTTAAAAAGGTTACAAAATTTGGCGTGGTTCAGAAATGCGGAAAGTCAGATTAACATTTGGCCTACAAATCGACACATAAATAAAGAGGGCTGACTTATACTTATATCAACAGATAAGGATTCTCCAGGGTTGACTTTAATTCAGCCAGGAAACGGGCTGCGGCTGCGCCATCCACAACGCGGTGGTCGGCGGCGATGGTCACGTTCATCATTGGCCGCAGTTCTATGCCATTGTCACCGTTCACCGGCGTGTCGACAATAGACCCCACAGCCAGAATGGCGGACTCTGGCGGATTGATAATGGCCGTGAAGGTTTCGATACCGAACATACCCAGGTTTGAGATGGTGAACGTACTGCCGCTCATCTCGGTTGGGGCCAGGCGTTTGGTTCTAGCCCGTTCCACTAAATCACCCATTTCAGCCACAATCTGTTCCAAATTCTTGTTTTGCGATTCCCGAATTACCGGCACAATCAGATAATCCTCCATGCTGGCAGCAATTCCCAGGTGAACATCTTCCCAAAGAACAATCTGGTCGCCATTCAGTGATGCGTTCAGGAAAGGATGGTTTGGCAAGACCGAGGCCACAGCCCGGGCCAAGATAGCCGTAAAGGAGGGACGTCGCCCTGTTTTCTTTTCAATTAAATCCTTAACCTTTGCCCGCAGTTGACCTGCTTCGGTCATATCAATCCGCAATGAGAGGTTGATGTGCGGAGCCGTGAAGGCGCTGTAACTCAGTCGCTCGGCAATGATTTTGCGCGGGCCAACAAACGGCACAACTTCCTTCTGACGGGCATCCGGCAATGGAATATCCAACGCGGGAACACCTGCCATCGGTCCTGGCAACTGTGCCGCTGCCGCCGGTTGTTGTTCGGCAAAGGCCAGCACGTTAGCTTTATGAACCCGGCCATTTGTCCCTGTCCCCGCAATTTGAGAGAGGTCAACCCCCAGTTCAGCCGCTATACGACGGGCGGCAGGCGTAGCTCGCACTTTTCCCGTATCGTTACGGGTTTGGGGAGCAGTTGGCCGCTCAAGAGCAGTTGGTTGCTCGATAGCCACCGGCTTTGGTTGGGGTGTATCCGGCGCGGTTGGTGTGCCTTCGGCGACAGCAGCAACAGCAACTGGAGCAACTGCTGCTTTCTCAGGCAGAGATTCGCCCGGCTCAAGAATGTAGGCAATCACTTCAGTCACCGGAATGACATCGTCCGGTTTGGCCGTTATGCCGGCCAAAATGCCGCCGGCGGGAGATTCAATCTCAATATTGGCTTTATCCGTCAAGACAATAAAGATGGGTTCGCCCTTCTCTACCGTATCACCTTCCTCTTTCAGCCACTCAACAAAGGTGCCGGTTTCCATTACCATGTCCACTTTGGGCATAATGATTTCTATAGCCATAGCCTATCTCCCTTCCTGAGCCAGGGTTCTGGCCGCGGCTACTATATCCTCTACCTGGGGTACGGTTGACCGCTCCAGCGTTCGGTTGTACGGGATGGGAATATCTCGCCCGGCCAAGCGACGGATGGGCGCGTCAAGATAGTCAAAGGCTTCACTACCGGCAATTACTGCCGCCAGTTCACCGCCAAAGCCGCCGGTCCTGGGCGCCTCGTGAGCAATTAAGACCCGTCCGGTTTTGGATACCGAGCGAATAATCGTCTTTTCATCCAGTGGTTTGAGAGTGCGCAAATCCACAACCTCAATGTTAATGCCTTCTTCCGCCAGTTGCTCGGCGGCTTCCAATGCTCTGGGAACCATAATTGAGTAAGCCACGATGGTTAAGTCGCTTCCCTCCCGCTTCACGTCAGCCTTGCCCAGGGGAATAGCGTACAACTCTTCAGCCACGTCCCCTTTGGTCCGGTAGAGCAGCTTATGCTCCATAAAGATTACCGGGTTGTTGTCTCGAATGGCTGAAATCAGGAGACCCTTGGCATCGGCGGCGGTCGCGGGGGCAACCACTTTAATGCCCGGCGTATGAATAAACCAGGCTTCCAGACTTTGGGAGTGCTGTGCCGCGGCTCCCGTGCCGGAACCAGCCGGGGCGCGGACAACCATCGGGATGCTGGCCTTGCCGCCAAACATAAACCGAATCTTGGCGGCCTGGTTGACCAACTGGTTCATAGAGATGGTCAGGAAATCCATAAACATTATTTCCATGATGGGCCGCATGCCCATTAAAGCTGCGCCGGTGGCCGCGCCGGCAATGGCTGCCTCAGAAATTGGGGTGTCTCGTATTCGTTCCGGGCCAAACTCCTCCAGCATGCCTCGGGTTACGCCAAAAGCGCCGCCGTATATCCCAATATCTTCGCCCAGAAGAAACACTTCGGGGTCTTGTCGCATTTCCAGGATAAGTCCTTCGCGGACTGCTTCTAAATAGGTTATTTCACGATTACCATTTTGGGTCATGGCGCATACACCTCGTCTTCCATGTTTTCGGGGGATGGCTCTGGAAAGCTAACTGCTTCTTCCGCGGCCTGGTCAATGGTGGCTTTGGCCTGTTGGTCGACAGCTTCCACCTCTTCATCAGTCATTACGTTGGCCTCAACCAGAACTTGCTTAAAGCGCACAATCGGGTCTCGGGTTTTCCAATCGTCAATCTCTTCCTGGGTGCGGTAGAGGTTCCGGTCGCTCTTGGAGTGGCCGCGCCAGCGGTAGGTAACATTTTCTACCAGCGATGGCCCTTCTCCGGCTCTGGCCCGGTCAATCGCGGTTTGGGTGGCCTGATAAACGGCCAATATATCGTTACCGTCAGTCGTTTCACCGGGAATACCGTATGAAACCGCCCGCGTAGAGAGGCGGTCAATGTTTGTCACCTTCTTGATGGCTGCCGACATACCGTACTGGTTGTTATCACACAAAAATACTACCGGCAGTTTCCAAACAGAGGCCATATTTAGCGACTCGTGAAATTCGCCCAGATTGGTGGCCCCATCGCCAAAAAAGGAGAGCAGCACCTTATCGGATTTACGCATTTGTAAAGCCAGGGCAATGCCCACCGAGGTTGGAATACCGCTGCCAACCACCCCCGTCGCGCCCAGGTTGCCGCCGGGAATATCGGCAATGTGCATTGAGCCGCCGCGTCCCCGGCAATAGCCGGGTTCCTTGCCCAGAAATTCGGCAATCATCAGGGTGATGTCGGCTCCTTTGGCAATGGTGTGCCCGTGGCCGCGGTGGTGGTGGATAATCAAATCATCGGGCCGCAAGGCGGCAATGGCCCCCGTTGAGGCCGCTTCCATTCCAATGGATAGGTGCATTGTACCGTGTACCTGCCCTCGGATGTATAACTCTTCCGCTTTTTCTTCAAAGTAGCGGGTTTCACACATCTTCTGCAACATCCAAGCCAGCTTTTCTTTGGGTAATTCATCAAGCAAGCCTGTACTTGTTACAGGTGAGGTGTCTGTCTCAAGGACAACTTTAGATATTGTCATTATTTTTCCTCCAGAATATTGTTGACGTTTGTTATAGTATAGATATTCAGAAAATGTTTTTGACTCGCAGGTTCGTAGTAACGACTTTAGTCGTTGAAAACGGCTAAAGCCGTCACTACAAACTCAAATTGTTTTTCTGAAAGACTATAGTTGAGGCCGGATTATGCTCGCTCCCGGCCGTAGTTGTGCGCGTAAAGTTCAGCTATACTGTCAACGGTCATACTTTTAATTTTTATGGGACGCGGATTTTTGCGGAACGCGGATGAAATGAAAAATTAAAGGAAAAATCCGTAAAATCCGCGTTCATCCGTGTCCCATTCAAAGTTTTTAAAAGTTAAATTTATGGCCGTGCTGAGCATATACAAAAAACCTTACCGGAAACCTGGTAAGGCTTTTTTGTATGAAGACGCTCGAACTAGACAGGGTTTGCCGGATGTTAATCGGTTGGCTGTTGGCTCGATATCAGCCCGAAGAGTTACCAGGGCAATCCGATGGCCGTTGTCAAAAACTCCATAAATGGGGCAGCCTTACGACACCGCTCTGTGAAATGGTCGATAAAATCAGGAGCGCAGGCTTCTTCTTCGTTAAAAGGGGCGCCGGCCACAAAATCTTTACGCTTCAGGTCTTCTATCAACGGATGATCCGGGTCGTACCCTTTTGGTCCCCGTTTTAGCGCCTCTCCGCCAAGTTCGTAAATTGAACTGAAGGCTTCATTACCAACAGCTTGCTGCCAGCGTTCCGGATTCTCCACAATAGTATCACGGATTTTGCCCAATGTTCTTGTGTCTGGATGCCAGATACCAGACCCGGCAAAAACACCCCCCGGTTCCAGGTGCAGATAAAAGCCGGGGGCGTGAACATCCTTGCCGCTCTCATGCCTAAACTGGATTCCGGCTGCCGTCTTATAGGGGCTTTTATCTTTTGAGAAACGCATATCACGGTTAATTCGGAAAAGCGAGCCGCCGGAACGCTTAGGAATGGCTACGTAGTGTGTGCTAATCTCAGGCAGGCGCAGCCCAAAGTCGGCAATGAACTGTAAAAGTGGTTCCCGCACTTGCGATTCATAACGCTGCTTGTTGGCCTGAAACCACTCTCTGTTGTTGTTTTCTTTAAGCTCTCTAAAAAAGACAAAAAGCTCTGGGGTAATGTGCGCTTTTTCTGTCATCTATTACCTTTCTCCAACGCTAAAAAGCCAATCAATGTCAGCATCGTCAAGGTGGCTAAGAATGTACATTGCACCGCTCATGATGATTTCTCCTAAAAAATGTTTCTTACGCAGGGCCAGAGTAGTAAGAAAGTTGCATTTTCTTTACTTTAACACCATTCTCACACCCCGACAAGTTGAGATGTAGAATAATAGACTTTTCAAGGAAGTGGTTGTAAGCAATTGTGAGATATGTTATACTGCATACCCAATTAGCAAGAAATAAACTCAGTGATTGAGCTTTTATGCAATTGTCCAAGTACGATATTGCCATTATAGGCGGGGGAATTGTAGGTCTGGCCACGGCTATCGCCCTAACCTCGCGCCGCCCGCTATCGCTCATTGTGCTGGAAGCGGAAGAACATCTGGCGGCTCATCAGACCGGGCATAATAGTGGTGTCATCCATTCCGGTTTATATTACAAGCCCGGCTCATTAAAGGCGCGTAACTGTGTTAACGGTCAAAAAGCGCTGTACCGCTTCTGCCAGGAACACAACATTGCCCACGAGCAATGCGGCAAAGTTGTTGTTGCCACCCACAAGCCCGAGTTACCGGCCCTGGCTATGCTGGAAGAGCGAGGCCAAGCCAACGGCCTCCACGGTGTTCGGCGGTTGGGGACTGAAGAGATTAAGGATTATGAACCTCACGTGGCGGGGATTGCAGGGCTACTGGTACCAGAAACCGGCATTGTTGACTACAAACAAGTTACCAATGTTTATGCCGACTTGGTTCGCCAAGCAGGCGGAGTCATTCAAACGGGTAGTCGGGTGTATGGCTGCCGGCGACAAAGCAGCGAATTAGTTTTAGAAACCATTCAGGGCGATATCCATTGTCGCTCCCTGATTAACTGTGGCGGTCTTCAATCGGACCGAGTTGCCCAAATGTGCGGCCTTAAGCCCGATCTTAAAATTGTCCCCTTCCGGGGCGAATATTATGAACTGGTTCCTGAACGTCACGCTCTGGTCAAGAATTTAATCTACCCCGTACCCGACCCTCAATTCCCATTTCTTGGCGTCCATTTTACACGGATGATTCACGGCGGCATAGAAGCCGGACCAAATGCCGTACTTGCTTTTAAGCGAGAAGGCTACCATCGCTCAAGTTTTTCTGTTGTCGATGCCTGGTCCACGCTAACCTATAGCGGCTTTTGGCGGTTGGCTGGGAAATATTGGCGTATGGGCAGCGGCGAGTTTTACCGTTCGTTCAGCAAACGAGCCTTTGTCAGAGCGCTCCAAAAACTGATTCCAGAACTAGACTTTGCCGACATTCATCGAGCCGGGGCCGGGGTTCGCGCCCAAGCCCTTGAGCCAAATGGATTTTTGACCGACGACTTCCGCATCATCCAGACAGAGCGGATGATCCACGTTCTAAATGCTCCCTCCCCCGCAGCTACGGCTTCGCTTAGTATCGGGCAGACCATTGCCAATATGGCCAACAAACAATTTGAGTTGATCTGAGTTATAGGTTTGTAAAAGAATATTTTCTAGAAATTTACACGCTCTGCGTGGGAACGAAAGATGGGGGGATGAACGATTAGTGAATAATACTCTGATTTCCTATCGAGGAGTCAAAAAGTGGACTTTTTGACTCCTATTGCCAGAATTTATGCTGGAGATATGCAATGGGTATTGTTTCAAACAATCCGTGGAAAAGAATAGTCACAATAATTTTAGGCTTTTCTGTCGTGCTTTTTTTCACTGCCGGCTCTAAAAATTTAACTCTGGCTCAAACCCCCGAAAACACCAACCCGCCCCCGGATTTTTTTATTGAGGCCAAAATTGACAATTTTACCCCTTACGTTG
>JAJRVO010000374.1 GCA_024277275.1 Chloroflexota bacterium | reverse complement strand
CGGTTTAAGGGATATTGTCATTCTGAACGGAGCGTAGCGGAGTGTAGAATCCCTCAGATGGTCGTTTTATAACAACGTTCCCAGGGATTCTTCGCTCCCGTTGGTCGCTCAGAATGACATGTGAGACTCGGCTTATCCCAAACTCAGCCGCCTACTGCAACGTAACCAACACTTGAATCAGGCCCACCTCTTTGTCCAGAGGAGCCAAAGCCTTGCCGATGGTACGGCCAAAGCATAACTCTACTCCCTGGCAGCGCATAGCGTAGCCGGGCGTTGATGAAGCCACCAGCATATCACCGGGCTGGATGGGGCCGTTTTCTGCGCTAACCTTGACCGGCACTACCCCCACCACGGCCAGGGGCGCGTAGCCGTCCACACCGGCAAATTGGGCGTTGCCCAAATAACTGGGACGGGTGGAGTAAATGCCGACTACGGTCGGTTGGTAAGCTTCACTGCTGCGGGTTAGCTCGCCATCCGGGCCAATTACCAGCACGTCGCCCGGCTCCAGAACCTCGGCCTGGGTGGCGGGCAGCATCTCGGCAAAGTCGGCGGCGGAGTCGTCTGTAAAGCAGGGGCCTGCTTCCAAGTCGCTCTCTGAAATGGCCCCGGCGGCAAGCGTGCCTGAGATACTATTGCCGCAATTGTAGCCGCCATCGGCAAAGACGTCGCCATCTTCCTCCACTTTGAAGACTTTTGTAGCTAATGAAACGTTATAGACGGCAAATTCAGCCACAAGACCACCACCATTATTATCTAACACAATAAAAACATCCTGTGGACTGTCTAACAGAATATCCTCGGTACCGCTACCGCTGCGCCTGATTGTACCACCGCCGAGTAGGATATCCTCAGAACTGCCAGTGACCGCGATTCCTGTGGTTCCGCCAGAGAGAGTTAACCCTGTGCTGCCCGTGCCGGGATTCCATATCTCGCCCCAGTGATTATGGATAGCTGTTGCAAAGGCGGTAGAATTCAGACCATCCAGCAAGTCGGCATCCAGCCCAGAACCGCTACCATCAACAATGGTTGGATTGGGATAAGTGCCGCTCAAATCTCCCCCTGCCGCTTGGCCCTCGTTGACGAAACGCGCATCAAGTTGAGTGCGAGTTAGAAGGTCTATACCGGAATCATTGTTCAAGTAGCCTTCATTACCCAGGTCGGTGTAGGCAGAGTAGCGGAGGGTACTAAGTGTGCCAGCGTTGATATTGCCGGCGCTGCGATAGAAACTCCCGTCCTGGCCATCTAGCAGATCAGCATCCAGGGTAGAGCCGCTACCATCGTTGGCCAACACCGTCGGCGTGATCTCGCTATCACGGGCGATGGTAGAAATGATGGTTGGATTGGGGTAAGTACCTGCCAGTTCTCCACCGGCTGTGTCGCCCACCTTGACCGCCTGTTGATAGCGCACAGCATCGCCATTTGTGGTGGCCGCAGCCAGGTTGGTTATTTTGTTGCTGCCGGCATTCAGATTGCTTATTAAGGCCCGCGTGGTGGAATCCACCAGCAAATACTGGGGGTGATCGTCGTCGGTTAAGCCAGTTAAGAGTCCGTGATCGGCTACACCGCCAGTGTTGCACACCCATCCTGAGCCAGTTGACACGATGGTTTGATTGAAGCCGCACGCAAGGCTAGCCAGCGTATCGTTATCGCCATCGTCTAAACCGGCAGGCCTGGTTGTTATCCCGCTCCAGGAGACGCCGGCTGCATAGGGCGCTGCATTAAGCTCTACCCGCCCGCTCAAGTTAATAGGGTCGCCGGGGTTGCCGCAATTCACGTTACTCACGTCCAGGTAACGCTTGTTCCCATCAAAGACATCGCCAAAATCCAGGTCCACCGTGAAATAACCATCGGATACAGTCACATTGGACTTGGATAGGGTAGAGCCTATTTGGGCGCCGGCAGTAGGGTCGTCGTACAGGCGAAAATCAAAACTACAAGTACCATTTAGGTATTGGCTGCTGTAAACTAACCGGCCCTGATAGGTAAAGGTAGTTCCCACAGGCCCCTGGGCTTTGGCAATTGGAGGCAGGCTAATGAATAAAGTCCCCAGAGCTAAAGTTAAGCCTAAGGCAATGCATAGGTTGAATAAAGTTCGATGTTTCATGATTTATTATCTCCTTTACCTCAGTACTAAGTCAAGTACACATTGATGGATGCAGCATCGGGTCTTGTGCCTGTTTTGCCATTGTAATAACGTCCACAAGGAGCTTGACTACCTGTCAAAATGAGATTGACTTAGTACTCAGTCTGGTGAGTTGTGTTGATAATGACAAGTAACATTACCGGCATGGCGGGCTGTAGTAGCTAGAGGTACTGGCTATCGCCTCGCCCTGGGCGTTATAGGCGGTTACAAAATAGGCGTGCCCACAGGTTGCCGTAGCATCAGTGTAGGTTGTCATATCGGCCGGCACATCGGCCAGTTGCCGGAAAACGCCCTCCCCAACTGTGGAGCGATAGACCCGGTAGCCAAGCGCAGGGTCATCCGGCGGGTTTGGTCTCCATTCAAGGCGGGTTGTTCCCTCTTTAGCTTGAATGTTACCCTGTAAGCCGGTTACCTGGGCCGGCGCATCTGGAGCAAAGTCTAACATTGCAATATCCGGCTCGGTGATGGCAGGAGCGGTGATAGAAGTACTGCTTGACGCGCCGGCATCGCTAGATTTTAGAATGACAGGCAGGTAGATCGTCTCCGTAAAACTCTCTCCCACAATCACCTGGGTGATTGTAACCGCCTCTCTAGTGACAGGACAATCTGGACCACCAACGGTTAGGGTGATGGTATAAATGCCGTTATTGACATAGGTGTGGTTCAGGTCCTGCGCCTGAACCACCGCCGTATTGTCGCCAAAATCCCAGGAGAAGAACTCCTGACCTTCGCCGTTTGTTATATCTCCTTCAAACCGAACGGACACATTTGGCGTGATAGGCCCCTGATACTCAATGCTTGCATTGTCGGGCCAGATACATTGTAGTTTTCTCACCCGGAAGGGAAGGCTGACACCGCTGGTCATAGCTCGCTGAACCAGGCCGGTTCTGTTTTGATGGACAACAGTAATACGGAAGCGAACATCATCGTTGACCACCTCACTGGAACTGTTCAGATCGACCCCGGCGTTCCAGCCAACCGTCCAGTTGTTAGCCGGGTTTGATTGACCTAAACGATAGGTGACGCCGGTAAAGTTTTCGGTGGCCGTCGTCGCATTTTTCCAGGTAACGCCCCCGTCCAGCGAAAATTCGTAGTTAATCTTGGCAATAGGGTCTCCCTGGGCATTATTTGTTAAAGTGTTTCGGGTACCATCGGGATCATACACTTTGAAGGGAATGGTGATAATTAACGTAGAAGTGGGGGGATTAAGCGACGTGGTGATTGAAAAAACCTCGGCGGAAGAAAAGAAGTAGGCGGCATCGGCGCTTCCCGGCTGCCCAACCGATACGTAGGAGGGATTGTGGGGTAACGGCATATCTGCCGCAAAGTTACTGTTTAGATGCGCCGGACGGACGTATGTATTTTCATACACCCCGTTCTGCCCACCGCTCTCCTGGCTAATTGCCAGGTCCAGATCGCCGTCATTGTCTTTATCGCCCCAGGCGACGCCGGTTGTTTTATAGCTTTCTGCCGACTCCCACAGCAAAAGTAATTTGGGAGCGCCGGCTTGACCCACATTAGCGTAAACTTGATCCTTTTGGCTGTCATTACCAACGGCCAGTTCCAGGTTGCCATCGTTATTCCAATCCCCCCAGGCCAAACTGGTGGTATTAGAAATCGCGGTCGAAATCGAGATGGGTGTTTGGCTCAAGCTGCCCCCCAGGTTTTCATAAATATAGTTAGTCTGGTTATAGTTGCCAACGGCCAAATCCATATCACCGTCGCTATCGTAGTCCCCCCAAGCCACGCTTCGAGTGTTATTAGAGATAGGCGAACTCCAGACCAGTGTAAAATCTTTGCCGTTGTTGTTGCGGTAGACCCGCGATGGTTGACCATCATTGCCGGCGGCAAAATCTGGAAAAACGTCGCCATTAAAGAAACCCCAGGCGACGCTCCGGGTATCGTCGGCTTCAGAAGACGACCAGATTGGCATAGACGTGATGGATTGCAGACCTGAGTTGAGATAAAAGCTATTTTGGCCGTTGGCGCCAACGAGCAAATCCAGACTGCCATTATTGCTAAGATCGGCGTCGGCCCAGGCCAGGTCGCGGGCAACTGAAGCAACGCTCCAGTTTGGCGACCCACTGTTGCCATTGAGGTAGATTTGGATTTGACCGAGCGTAGCAATGGCAATATCTAACTTTCCATCGCGGTTCACATCGCCAAATGCGGCGCTATGCGGGCCAAAACCGCTGCTGATGTACTGAGTGCTGGATGAGAAATTACCATTTGTATTATTGTAAAGCCTGCTGCCGAGATCAGGCGACCCCCCTCCCACGCCAAAGAGCAAATCAAGATCGCCATCGCTGTCGGAGTCGCCCCAGGCCACGCTATTTGCCCTGAATGAGTCAATTGGGCTTAGTGTTGAAGCCAGGCGTGGGGCAAGATTAGAGACAAGCCGGGTTGGTTTGGAAACACCGCTATGGACCAAATCCAGGTCGCCGTCACCGTCGTGGTCGGCGCTCCGAACTTTCCAGATGAATGAGTCGCTACCCGACACTTGTTTGAATAGAGAAAAGGACCCGCCGCTATAGCGGTAAATCCTGGGCGGTATGGCGCCCACAACTGAGTCTATCAGGCCATCCTGGTCAAAATCGGCCCAATCAACTGAGTATGAACCAGCGTTAATTGTCTGAGAAAGGGTAAACCCGCCGGGATAGTTGTTTTCGTAAACCTGAACCGCTAAATACCAGGGATATGCTACTGCCAGGTCCAGATAACCATTGCCGCTATAATCGCCCCAGGCCATATCATATGAATTGATTTTTGCGTTTGTGGTAATCGAAATAAAATTTGTTTTATTCAACACGCCGCTATTAATTAAAACCTTTGTTGCTGTACCGTTCCATTCGTTCATAGCCAGGTCCAGGTCGCCATCATTGTCATAATCAGCGGCGCCAAGACCGGCCGAAGTATAATTATCTTGCAGGCATTGGGCCGGGATGAAATTGAAGTTATCTACTACGCCACTGAACTGGTACAACCTTACCCCGCACACCGCTCCCCCAACATTGTGGCTAAGAGCCAGCTCTATAGCAGAGTCAATATCAAAATTACCTGGCTCAACCCGAAAGCCCGGGCCGTCATTTGAAGTGAAGGAAACGGTTGTAAAAGCGCCGCCGTTATTGCGGTGGACATAATTAGTCCCTGGCGAGATAAAATCAGGACCATCCCCAATAGACACCAGGTCCAGGTCGCCATCACCATCAAAATCAGCCCAGCGCGCATCAAAGGCCGGGCGTGGGTGAGTCCAAAACCGGGTTAATTTGCCTTGTTCACTACGGTAGATAACAGTGCCAATCCCAGAGGCAAGAACCAAATCAAGGTAACCGTCAGTGTCAAAATCTCCCCAATCTAAACTGGCGACCCCCCTGACCGTCTCAGAGCACCAGCTTGGCAGGCTGGACAGGCCAACTTCGTCGTTGGGGATAACCACCTCGGTTGCAGTTTGTTGGCTAAGGCCGGTGCCGGGACCGCCGCCTTGCTGGTAGTTGATGAAGGCCTGGTTCTTCAATACAATCCCCTCTGTTTTACACGGCACATCAATTGAAAACACCTTGGTTATAGTCTCGCCTGCGTTAAGCGCGGGAATATACCAGGTGATCAGTTCAGTGTAAGTTAATGTAACCAGAGGACTCCATAAAGTCGATGAAATGATTTCGGTACGGACTATAGCATCTTTTGTACAATCGGTGCAGTTGACATTTATTACCTCTGTATCTTGAGGCGGTGTATCAACAAGGTTGATTTGGGTGGCAGAGACGGCGCCGTTATTAGCAATGGTGATAGTATAGACAATTGTGCTCCCATTGAGTACGGTAGGGGCAGCCAATTTGACAATTGTCAAGTCGCTGGCGGCAATAGATGGTCCACCATCTGTACGCTCAGCATCCTTTAAGGCAACAACCCAGTTGGGTAAGGGCGGCGCCGGTATCTCGCTGATAGCGGGCATAAGACCCGGCGGAAATAAGTCGCCTGGAGGTAAAGTGAGATCTAACGGTGTATCCGTTATTGCGCCCTGCTGTTTTGGAGGCAAGGTTACCTGTAGCGGCAAGACAGGTTGGTGTGATGATTGGATCGCGTCGGGCTGAATGTTGGCTTGAACAGGTGGGGTTATAACCAGTAGTGTACTTGCCCAAAATAGGGTCAACATCAGGCCCAAGCCGCAGGTAAACAGGAGTCTTGTTACTAATGTGTCTATTCGGCTCATACGCAACATTAACTTTTCTTTCAATCGTTTCATTAGAACCCACGTTTGATAAAGTAGCGAAGTAACCGTTCAGACCTCCGAGGTTTTAGCCGCTTATTTTGTCCAATATGGATGAAACAAACGGTCCAAACCCGATTAAGGCTTTTACAGGTAGAAACCTCGGAGGTCTTTTGTCCCACTGTCCAATTTGGTTAAAATTAGGGACAAGGCGTACTGAACCAGGTGTTGGTACTGGCATCCGTCACCAGTTCATCTCCGGCAATGTTCTCATAAACCGAGACTACATAGTAGGCTTTGCCACACGTGGTATCAGGAGCCGTCAGGGTATCGGTCCACGAGCCGCTGCTGCCCGGGGGAGCAAGCTGGCCCGGCAAAGGGCTAAAGATTCCATCCGACACATCGGCGCGATAAACTCTAAAGCCGGTCAGGTCGCTTAACGTGGAGTCAGATTGCCAGCTCCAGGTAATGGTGTTTACATTATTGGCCGTGTCTTCGGCGCCGGTGACGTTTGTGGGGCGGTTAGGCGGTGGTTTGTCTACCACTTGAACCGTTAACACCTGGGCCGGAGACTCTGCATCCGCACCATTTATGGCAACCAGCCTGTACTCCCCATCACCATTCTTAGCAATGTCCTTATCAAATGAGCCAATCGGCACGGCAGAGAGGGTTTGGGCATCCCCATCAGGACTCTCCAATCTCACCTTTTTGGCCGAACTGTCTACCTGCCACCTAAACCTGACTTGTGTGTCTACATAAACCTGGTACGTATTGCTCCCCAGGCTAACCACTTGGGGAGGGTCGGGGGAGACAATGGCGAAACTGTTAATTACTGCTGTGGGCAGCGTGGTCTCGGTGGGTACCGGCGTGTCTGCCGGTACGGGCGTTGGGGTAGCCTCCACAACCTCAACCTGAAGATTCCCGCTGCTGGCTTTATCCTCATTAAAGGCGGTTAAAACAAAGCTGGTATTTTTGTTGATCGTCACCGGCAGGGAGCCTTCCGGGTCAAGATTGGAAAAGATACCGAGGTCTGCGCCGGCATTCAACTCAACATTAGTCACCGTGCCTCTAACCTTCCAGCTTAATACCACGGTTTTTTCATCATCGGCGGGCGTGGCCTTACCCTGAATTAATTGGGACGAACTGGCGGCAAACAGTTCAATCACCGGGGCCTCCGGCACCGGGGTTGCGGTTGGGGTGGCTGTGGCCGGAATCACGTTTATTTGCACGCTGCGGGGTCCGGTCCCTTGTACAATCAACGTGTATTTACCCGAAGCCGCCGGGCTAATCTCTAAACTGGCATTTGACGGCTGCACACTTTGCGCCCCGCCAGGGTCTTGCAGAATCACTTCTTCTACCCCATCAACCAGCAACGAGAGAATTGATACCTCACCCTGGTTGATAACTTGAGGATTGGCGCTGAACAAAACAATGGCCGGAGTAGGGGGGACGGTTGGCGAAGGAGTCAGCACTGCCACCCGTTGGGGTACCGGGGTAGGCGTTAGCACATAGGCGTTGTTGGCGACCAGGATATAATAGATGTTACCCACTTGGTTTGGTTCCGGGGTAATCCGCAAGATTTGACGCGGCTGACCGCTATAATCACCCATTAACTCCTGCGGTCCGCTATCGCCCACTTGTCTAAAAAGTTGTATGTTATCTGCATTTTGCACTTGCCAGCTCAACTCAATCTCTTCACCGCCAACCACCTGCACCGGTAAAGCCTCAAAGGTAACTTTGGGAGCAATGGGCACAACCTGGACCTCAATAGATTTGGTTGGCGGCGCAAATATGGAAGGCGCTAACCGCGAGAGAAAATTTCCGCCACTTAAATTGTAGGTAGTGTCTGCTTTAGGATAGGCTACTACCGTGCCCTGCCGGGACATAGGTAATTCTAAACCTTCAATTTCAGGGTCTATGGCCAAATTAGTGAGATAAAAAGCATTCCAGCGTATGGCGACCGGGGTCTCGTTGCTAATTCTGGCTACTCGACCGCCATCAGTAAGCATAAAGTTATACAGGCGGGGTCTAATCAGGATCAGGATTAAGATAGCCAGCAGGAATACCATCAGCAGGAGTACCCAGGGGCCAACAAATGCTTTATGGCTTAATTCGCCCAGCATTGAGCGAGGAGCCAGTTGGCCTTCTGACAGGGTGGAAGTAATGGTATAAGAGTACCTGCGCTTACGAACACCAATTAACCGGCGCGAGCGGGGCGTGATAGCAATTGGAATAGAGATACTTTCTTCAGGTTGCAGGCGTAGCTCGGCTTGTGTAGCCAGGGGCACCAACTCGCCGGGTACATCAAACTCAAAGCTACAAGCTTGCTCTTCATCCTTCCCTTCCAGGCGAAAAGGTGTTTTGCTATTTCCCAGGTTGGTAATGGGTACTGTCACTTTGCCAAAATGTTTAAACCAGGAAATCGTCTGTCGTCTGGGGGTTAGTTCGCCTACCATAAATTCATAGTAGGGGTTGATTATTAACGTTGCGCCACGCTGACTCATACGGCCGGGGTGGTTAGGCGAAGTGACAATAACCGCAAAGCGATGCACTCCGGCCACACTTGTTGGCAACCGGGGCGGGCTGATACTGAACGTGATTGTGGCCCGCTCCCCCTCATTAAGGTTGATGTAAGATTGAGAGATGTGTACCCAACTCTCATCCAAGCCTTGAATAGCAACTGTAAAGGCAGCAACCAGTTGTCCACCATTGATAATTGTTAATTGGCCGGTAACTATCTGGTCTACATCAACGGTCCATTCATTCTCAGCAAGTTCGGTAATAATAACCTCGTCCTCTTTATCGGCCATAGGACCGTTTGCGGCAGCCACCGGCCGAGGCGGAGGCATGGCATCTATGTAGCCTGGTCCAGAGGTTGGAGGCAGAACACCGGGCGGCTGAGGCGGCAATGCCGCCTGAGAAGGTTGTGGGGCAAATGTATGATTGTAAGGGCCGGCGGATGTTTCTGGTCTGGTAGTGGGGGGGGGCAAATTGGCGGGAGTGGTGGGCAGTGGAGCAGGCGGTTGAATAGCGCCCATCATCCCCGGAGCAGGCCGGTGTTGACCACCATCTTCAACCAGAACAATGGTGTACCGATCAATTCTTATGTGCGTTCGGTGGTGCAGCGCTTTTGACACATTAGGAAGCAAAGGTTCATCCCCAACCAGAGCCGTTTCCCCTGGGACCAAAAGCATGATTTGATAGGGCTTTTGCCGGTGATCCAGCATAGCGTAAAAAGGCGCTAACCCAGGGCTGTCAAGCACAATATTATTTTCAGGGTGTCGCCCAATATTGGTGATGCCCTTAACCGGAAGGTCATAAAATATAATTTTTCCGTTTGGGTCGATAATCTCTAGTCGATCCACTATGCAATTACCATGTGATATTAAGTCCTATTATTCTTTTCAATCATTCGGGATGTCCGATACCCTGGAAAGTTGGAAGGTTGGTAAAATTGTCCAGTCTTCCATTGTTAATTAATATCCCCAGATTTTTGAGAAGCTAGATGCCAACCCAGATAAAACTGATAAATTGAGAATATCCACATCGGTCAAACGCCAGGCAGTTAGCCAAACAATTCCAAAAACCAACATTGCCGCAACGAGAATAACTGCAAGAATTAATAAGTAACGCCATAGCCAGAAAACACCCTTAATTTGAGCAACATAATGCTCATCCACTAACGGCGCTCCCTCTTGCCCAATTGCTTTGGAGGTTACGGTAAAATCATACTCTTGCTTCCGATAAGGGTTGGTTGGCATAATCACTAAATCGACCATCAGGGTGTCACCCGGCTCAATAAAAGGAGTCTGCGACCAACCACTCATTGCCGTTTGATGACCATTTGGAGAAGGCCGACTTATGTGTCCGGCTTGCGGCTGAGAAACCGAACCGACTGTTGTTTCCACAACACTGGGGGCAGGCCCACCCGCTCCCGCCGCAGGCTGAGTATACATCCCGGCGCTCGTCACGGGGGCAGCATCAACTCTGCCCGCTCCCATCGGGGGAGCGCCCGCTCCCATCGGGGGAGCGCCCGCTCCCATCGGGGGAGCGCCCGCTCCCATCGGGGGAGCGCCCGCTCCCATCGGAGGAGTGCCCGCTGCCATTGGGGGAGCGCCCGCTGTTGACCCGGAAGGCGCTACCTCTGCCACCTGGCCCCGAAGGTGATCAGCCGTTCTGACCATTTGGGTTGGGGTGCGGACCGCGCGGTCAACAACCGCCTGGCCCCCGGATATTTTGGCGCTCATACGTCTTACAGATGCACCGGCAGAACCTGGCAAGAGAAAGGCCACCGAGTCAAGTATTTCAATAATAGCGTAAGCGCATCCATAGGCTTTAGCCTGTTTCTCTTGAGCTTTCCCTACTGCCTGTCGAGTACCCGATTTGGGCTGGCGGCCTGACGGCAAGCTTGAGGGCGCCGGCGAAGCAACAGTCGCCGCCACCGGTTGGGTAGGCGCTGCAAGCGGCTGCGCTTGAGGGCTTAAGGGAGCAGGGGCAGAAGCAATGGTTGTCCCTGTTGGAACAGTTGCCGCCGGGGTGGTCTGAGTCGCCGAAAGTGGAGATAGAGCGCTCCCACCCACGGCAAATTGAAACTTAAGATCGCCCCCGGTATCCCTGGCCCGCAGGCCATAACGGCTTTGGATATTTCCCAGGTTTGCAATCTCCAGGCGACACTTCCTTTGGCTGCGTTGGCGCAAAATGTGGGCAATGCGCTTTAACGCCATAATAGTAACTAGAACAATAATCAGGATGGGAACAAGCGCCAGAGCAATGATAACGCCAGTTCTGACCCGTTGATCGTTTATAATGCGTTCCCACCAGCTTGGTGGAGGCGGTGGTTCGGGTAGCAGGGTCAAGTTAAGGCTGTCTTCGGCTACCTGGCCCAGGCTATCCTTGACACGGATGGTGAACACATACTCTCCGGCTGAGTACTGACTGGTATCGAAGTCGAACTGGTAAGGGACAGCGGCTTTGCTGTTCAGTAACTTATCATCCAGCAGTAAATCGACACTGATTACTTCTGCCGTAGCCTCAATTTTAGCCTGGATGGGGACCTGGTCCCCTACCTCAATCTCTCCCTGCGGTACAATAATTGCTACCTTCACCGGCCCAACCACAATCAGGCTCACTTCGGTCTGACCTTGGTTGCCCACGCCATCAACAGCTTTGACGCTTAAGATATGAGGGCCAGATTTAGCTGTTGCAGTATCCCACTCAAAACCGTAGGGTGGCTCGGTTACTTCTGCCAGCAGTTGGTTATCCAGCAGGTATGTTACCGAAGTGGGGGCAGTTGGGGCGGTAACTTGAGGGGTCAAGCTAATAACATCGTCCACCATCTGTTCTTGCACAATGCCCGGCAAAGTCACATGCACCACGCCGGGCACAGCGACAAAAACCCCTTCAGCCCGTCCTTTTCCTCCCGAATGGGTAACAGCGACAGCGAAATTATGCTCGGCATCATCGGCCTTAAGGGTCGATAAAAAAGTGACCTTGTAACCTGTCCTTAGCAGCGCTTCTATGTTTTGCAAGGTACTTTGTACCTCATCTGCCTGGGGTAGGGTAAAGTATTGCCCGCTTGTTAAAGCAACTTGTTCTTTAAGAGGATGGGATGCCTGCACTTTGTTTCCAAAGCCGATGATATAAAGCGGCAAATCGGCTTTTTCAGCCGGGCTAACGGCCTCGTCAACAGAGATGTCCCCGGTATTGTTCCGGCTATCGGTGATAACTACCACCGCCTTACGCGCCCCTGCCGTAAGTTGATTAATTATGGCAGTGGCTTCAACAACAGCCTTATGCAAGGCCGTTTCATCTCCTCTTGGCGCTAAATTATCAATAACATCCTGCAATTCGGTGGTGTTGTTGGTAAAGTCATACTCAAGAGCGACTTCGTTGCCAAAGGTTATTATGGCAGTCCGGTCTCGTGGCCCCAATGTGTTAATTAAAGTTGTGGCTGCGGCCTTAATCTTGGTCAGGTCGCTATTGGGTATGCTAACATCCAAAGCCAAGACCAGGCGTAAACTTTTAAGCGTATCACGTTCCACGGCGATGGGAGTAATGGGCAACTTGCTGCCATCTTCAAAGACCTGAAAATTATCTGCTGTTAAACCATCCACAAGGCCATTTGTGTCGACCGCAGCCAGAGCGATGGTTACTTGGGGAAAATCCTGACTCTCTACCCCGGCAATGGTGACCATGGTTTCGCCACCCTGCGCGACTGCCCCGGCGACCAAACCAAAAATCATAAGCAAAGCTAACAGCGTTAAAACAACGATTTTGGATGGGGGTGTTCGCGCCATATTATCTCCTTATGTAAATAACGAGTAACCAGTAACGAGTAATGAGTCCCGGATAAATTACTGGTTACCCGTTAAGTTTTCCATTTTGATTCTTGGTGTGAGCCGTCGGCTCGTGATAAAGTGTTCAGTCATCATCGGCTTCAGCCGTCCACCAATCACCCACTTCCGGCGTTTCCTTCTTTTCCACTTTCGGTGGCGGGCCGGCTTTTATCTTTAGAGCCTGTGGCTTCTCTGCCTGCGCCGGTGTATCACTTTTTGCTTCAGGTTCCGCCCACCAATCTTCAACGTCCGCTTCGGCTTCGGAAGCCCCTGTCTCTTCTACCTGCTGAACGGGTCTTGTTTTGAGTGGTTCTACTTCCTGTGTCGCTGCCGGTGTGGGCACAACCGTCTCCGGTTCAACTGCTGCCCAATCTTCAGCATCTGCTTCAATATCAGACACGGGTTTCTCTTCTCTATGTTTGGACAAGGGTATGGTAACATCGTCATCTGGTTCAAAATCATCTGGTTCGACCTGGGGAACGGGTTTCTCCTCACCCTGTAGAAGTTCACTTTCCGGCGTCTCTTCCGCTGCTACCTGTGGGGATGTCTCAACCATAGCGCCGAGCGTTTCTTCCTCCATCGGTAGGGGCGCATCAGCTTCAACTGCCGGCGCTGCCGCCACATCATCATGCCTCTCCCGAGCCTGTAATGGCGGAGCGGCTTCAATCAGAGACTCCGGCGCTGCCTCTACCTGGGGGGTTTCAACCGGCGCCGACCACAAATCCTCGGCTTCTGGTGGCGGGCTGACCTCTACCGGTGGGGGCGGGCCGCTTTCAGCCGGCGCCGCCCACAAATCCTCGGCTTCCGGTGGCGGGCCGGCCTGGGGCAGGGGCGTTGGTTCATCCTCTGCTTTTGCCGTTGCCCGCCTGGCTTTAATTTTTAGCGCCGGTTCCCGATCCGGCTGTGATGGGGTTTCAGTTGGAATAACCCACACATCCTCCGGTTTCCGTGACAGGCTGGCCTCTTCTTGCGACAATGCGCCATCTTCAGCCTTTGACGCCGGTACTGTCTCCTCGGCTGGGGATGATGAACTCACTCCTTTTGAAGGTAAAAGATGCAATTGGTGCTGAAAAAAAGGTAAAACCTGGATCACCTGGGAGACGGTCGCTTGTTCGCCCGGATAGGCTTTGGGGGCAGTAGCCCTAATGGTAATACGCCAATCACCGGCCAAAGGTTTAGCGCCCCGATGGTGGAGATGAAAAAACACCTCTTTCTCGGCCCCGGAAGATAAGAGCGGCCCCGGCTCAATTTCGTAGCAATCGTCGTCTAGCCCTTCTAGCTCTAAATCAAATCTGGCCCCTGTTCGCTCGCCCAGATTTGTAACCACCACCACACCATCAAGCGACTGATGGGGGGCCAGCCGGGTGGAGGACATAGATAACCTTAAGTCAATATATCGACCACCAACACCGACAGGACCGCCGTAACTTCCTTCCCCATTACCGTGAAAAACTAAAACAAATTCACCCAGCCTAAAGGTTTCTCCGTCTGCCATATCAAGCGTAGAGCGAGGAGACAGGGTTTTATCGCCAGATGAACCCAGGACAATTCCGCTATCTGCCAGATTAACTAATCTGTACGCTGAATTGTCATCGGTCGAAGCAATTAATTGGGCGTGCAGGGGAGCTACGCCTGTTCCACGCACATCTTCCAGGATGATATCGTTTGTAGAAGCGCTGCCAATATGGACAATGCTT